>CAZJPD010000009.1:0-24858 GCA_964547795.1 uncultured Candidatus Midichloriaceae bacterium
CATAAAGGGTTGAATGTTGGTGAAATAGAAATGAGAAATGATAGTATTCAACATTACAGAGAAATAAGATTTAATATGTTAAAAAAAGAGTATTAATCCTATTATTTGAAAAAATAACAAATGTATCGAAGTATAACGATAAAGTTTTGGTATATGGTGAAGCAATTAAAAAATTTGGCAGGTGGTAGGAAGTCTATAGCTATTAAAATAAATAGCAGACAATGAAAGTACTTGGCATTGAAACGAGTTGTGATGAAACAGCTGTTGCAATAGTAGATGATAAAAAAAATATTCTTGCAAATAAGATACTTTCCCAAGTTGACTTATATCAAAAATTTGGGGGAATAGTTCCTGAAATTGCAGCAAGAAGCCATGTAGAATTTTTACCACAATTACTGGAAGAAGCCTTGCTTGATGCTAATATTGAACTAAAAGATATAGATGCAATTGCAGCAACAGGAGGACCGGGTTTAATTGGTGGTGTGATGGTAGGAGTAGTGTATGCCAAAACTATTGCATCTATAATGAAAAAAAAGTTTATAGCAATCAACCATTTAGAAGGACATACACTAACCATAAGGATTACAGAAGATATAAATTATCCATACCTTTTACTACTAGTGTCAGGAGGACATTGCCAAATTGTAATCGTGGAGGAACTTGGCAAATACTATATAATAGGCAGAACAATTGATGATGCAGTTGGGGAAGCATTTGACAAAGTTGCAAAAATGCTGAATTTAGGCTACCCAGGTGGACCTATTGTAGAAAAATTTGCAAAGAGTGGAAACAAAAAAGCATATCAATTACCAAAACCATTAATGAAAAAGGGAGAACACAATTTTTCTTTTTCTGGACTTAAAACAGCAGTTAGAAATCAGATAATAAAGCTGGATAAGATTAATGAGCAGAAAAAAGCTGATATTTGTGCCTCTTTCCAATATACTATTGCTGAAATTCTAACTAATAAACTACTGAAGTCCATAAGGCTGTTTGGCACAAAATTTCCAAATTCAAAAAATGTGATAATATCGGGTGGAGTTGCAGCGAACTTGTATATAAGAAACAAATTAGAAAGTGCTATTGGTCATTTAGGATATAAGCTTTTTTATCCACCAATTGATTTATGTACTGACAATGCTGTAATGATTGCTTGGACTGCAATTGAAAGATTGAAAAAAGGCGAAAGTAGTAGTTTAGATTTTGAGCCAAAGTCAAGGTGGCAGCTTGATGAAATCAGTTATTAGTAAAGAATGTCAGGATTAAAAAACATAAGGAATTTTTCCGTCATCGCTCACATTGACCATGGAAAATCAACCCTAGCTGATAGGCTGATTGAAAAATGTGGCAATCTTGAACAAAGGGAAATGTCTGCACAAATCCTTGATTCTATGGATATTGAGCAAGAAAGGGGTATTACCATCAAGGCTCAAACTGTTAAGCTTTGTTATAAGGCAAAGGATGGGAAAGAATATATATTGAATCTTATTGATACTCCTGGGCATGTTGATTTCAGCTATGAGGTTAACAGGTCGCTTGCGGCCTGCGAAGGTTCAATATTAGTGGTTGATGCCAGCCAGGGAGTTGAAGCACAGACACTTGCTAATGCATACAAAGCAATAGATAATGACCATGAAATCATTCTGGTACTCAACAAGGTTGATTTACCAGCTGCAGACCCCAAAAAGGTTAAGGAGCAGATTGAGGATGCTATAGGGCTTGATACAGAAAACGCAATTGAAATATCAGCAAAAACAGGAAAAGGTGTTGATGATGTATTGGAAGATATAGTGAATTTTCTTCCAGCACCTCAAGGCGAAATAGATAAGCCACTTAAATCAATGCTTGTTGATAGTTGGTATGACAAGTATCTAGGGATTGTCATCTTAGTTAGAGTGATTGATGGAAAGCTGAAAAAAGGTATGAATATCAAAATGATGTCAACAAATGCTGAATATGTCGTTGAAAGGGTTGGTATATTTACTCCTAAAAAAGTTACTGTAGATGAGTTGACTGCTGGTGATGTGGGCTTTTTTACAGGTAATATCAAGCAAGTATCTGACTGTAAAGTTGGTGATACTATTACGGATGCTAAAACCCCATGCGATAAAGCATTACCTGGATTTAAGCCAAGTCAACCTGTGATTTTCTGTGGAATTTATCCAACTGATGCAGGTAATTATCCCATACTTAGAGATAGCATTGCAAAACTAAAACTGAATGATTCTAGCCTACAATACGAGCCAGATATCTCAAAGGCACTTGGATTTGGTTTTAGATGTGGTTTTCTGGGGATGTTACATTTGGAAATCGTCCAAGAACGTTTGCAAAGAGAGTATGACATAGACTTAGTTACCACAGCCCCAAGTGTAATTTACAAACTATACTTAAGGTCTGGTGATATTATGGATTTGCATAATCCAGCAGATATGCCAGGCCCTACAAAAATTGAATATATGGAAGAGCCTTGGGTTAAAGCAACAATAATGCTTCCAGATGAGTATTTGGGAGCAGTTTTGGCATTATGTACAGATAAAAGGGGTAAGCAAGAGGAGCTGACATATATAGGTAATAGAGTGATGCTAGTGTATAAACTGCCACTTAATGAAATAGTTTTTGATTTTTATGAAAAATTAAAATCTTGTTCTCAAGGATATGCTAGTTGTGATTGGGAAATAGATAGTTATATCAAAGGTGATCTAGTAAAGATGAATATCTTGATTAATGGAGCATTAGTTGATGCATTGAGTTTACTTATTCATAAAACCAAAGCAGAAGCAAAGGGAAGGAAAATATGTGAACATCTCAAAGAGTTAATCCCTAGGCATTTATTCGCAGTTCCTATACAAGCTGTAATTGGTGGTAAGATAATTGCTAGGGAGACTATTAGTGCTTTTAGAAAAGATGTAACTGCAAAATGCTATGGCAGAGATGTAACCAGAAAGAAAAAACTGCTGGAAAAGCAGAAAAAAGGTAAAAAGCGTATGCGAACAGTGGGCAATGTCAACATTCCGCAAACTGCATTTATCAGTGTTTTGAAAGTGGGAAAATGAAATTACCTACCTAATAATAACATTGCCCAGAAAACTTATTTGGGACTGTTCATAAGGTATAGACAAAATACAAAAAGTAACTAAATTTTAATATGGATTCGCTTTTGTTTGTAGTGGCTACAGTACTATTTGCAAGTCTCGATATAATTAACAAAAAATATGTAGAAATGTTGCAATTGACTCTACTTATAGCTTATCACATAAAGGTTGGGACATATTATTAATACATACTTGTCATTGGAAGCCTACAACCCATGTCTCCGTTATTGCGAGCTTGCGTAACAAGCGTGACATCCACCCTCCTGCCCTGTCATTGCGAACTCACAGAGTGAGTATGGCAATCTCTGGATCACCACGATCGCTGCTGCTCCCTCGTGATGACAGAATAAAAAAGTTAAAATATCTATATCTTAATGGTATATGCTGTACAACTTACGCAATTTATATGCCAGCCTCGAAAAAATGCATACTTCATGGATAAAAGGCTAAAGTTAATTCTTATACCTCCATTTATTATGCTAATTGACTATAATGTCCTATATAGCAAAAGCAAGAAAGGTTAAGACATAAAAAGCCTTCACAATTCCCGTCATCACCAGATTGCAACTTCTTACCTCCGTCATCACGAGGGAGCGATAGCGACCGTGGTGATCCAGAGATTCCCATACTCACTCTGTGAGTTCGCAATGACAGGGCAGGAGGGTGGATGTCACGCTTGTTACGCAAGCTCGCAATGACGATAATGTGGGATGTGGACTTGCAATAGATAAAATGTCTCAACCTTCCTGCTTTTGCTATACTACATCAAGCATGATGCAATGCTTTTTTAGAGTCTTTTTTGTCAGTGGGTGGATAAAACTGGGAGCAATTTCTGAAGCAGGAATTAGTGCAAATTTTCTGTTCAGCAATTCTTTATGTGGAATTTGCAGTTCTTCTTTTTGTAACGTCAAGTTTTTTGCTATCAATATATCCAAGTCTATTATTCTAGGAGAAAATCGAGGCTTGCCTTGCCCCCTGCCCATTTCCATTTCTATTGATTTTAATATTTTGAATAATTGAAATGGATCGTTAGAAAAATCAACCAAAATCGCTAAATTAAAAAAATCTTTATTCCAGTCCTTGGGAGCATCTGCTTCTAATAAGGCTTTTGACTCATATATGCTGGAAGTTTTCAGGATTTTTAAGTGTTTAGAAAGTAATTTTAAGGCATTTTCAATATTAAGAAATTTATCGCCTAGATTGCTTCCTATCCCTATCACATATTCCATACTTCAGTATTTTTATTGTAGATAATTACTACACATACAATTTCGTCATTACGAGCTTGTGCGACCAGCACAAGCGTGGCAATCTCTGGATCACCACGATGGCCATTGCCATCTCGTGATGACGAGAATTGAAGGTTGCATCATCACGATGACGTGAGTTTGAGATTTTACGATGACGGAATAAACAAATTTGTTCATAATAATATGTGTCTAAACTTTAACCTAATTTGCTATAGAATTCAATTAGCAACGCTTTTTTCTTTGCGTTCTTTTTCTGCATGCTGTTCTAAAATTTTGAATATTTTACACAAGTATTCACATATTCTTATAGAATTTTTGGCATACTCAATATCATGCCTTATAAAGAACAATTTTATTTGAATTTCAACACCATTAAATTTCATAAAAAGATGATCATACATATTTTTTAAATCGATGTTCTTAACTACGCTGAATAACTTTATAAACTCAGCTAGAATAGAATCAATTTTGTCAATTTTATCAATGATCAGGGCTCTTATCTCTACTTTTTCATCTTCGCTAGTAACCTCATCATTAATTCGCTTAGTTAAATCAATGCTATCTTTCAGAAGCTCCATTACCTTCTGAATAGATTGAATATAAATTGCGTACATGGTTACTGTGTCAAATTCTCTCGCATAACCTTGTTTAGTAATGGGGTTTTTTCTACTACTGAAACCCTAGATTTCTTAAGTTTTTTATTATCTTGTTGATTTAGTAAGTATAGCATATATCATTAAGATTTAAACAAAGTTCTATGAGCTCTCGTCATCACGAGATGGCGATAGCTATCTTGGTGATCCAGAAATTGCCACGCTTGTGCTTGTTGCACAAGCTCGCAATGACGATAATATATTGATAATATACCAATACCTTTGTTGGATAGGCTATATAATGCGTTATTCATGAATTTCTGTTATTATCATTATTAGAGAGTTGTTTGAAAAATTCTTGCTGTGCAACTGTTCTCATTTCTGTAGCTTTTAGGCTAGCAAAATCTCTTTCTATTTTCGCTTTTTTGTACTTAAAACTCTCTTTTTCAAGAGACAAATCATTTTCCTTGTACCTTCTGTTATGCTCCTCAGCTTGAATAAATTTTTCGATTGATCCGTTAAATTCTGTATAACTAACTAAAATATTGTTCATTTTATCTGCAATACCTTGTTTAGCAACGATTGTGGCACTACCATTAGTTTTTCCAAAATAAGCTACCTCAAAATTTTGTAAGTCGATGTACTTATCAGATTCTGATGTATCTAATTTTGGTAGAATTTTGATAATACCCCCCTTCTTCGTAATTTTTAGGATCAATAAGTTTTAAGTAAGTTGGAATTTTTTTGCTTTCAAAATTTTGTAAATTAGCTTTAACCTCAACTACAGTAGAGGTATCAAAGAACTTTATTTGTGGAATCTTATCATCTAATATTGTATCTTCAGTATCGTCATCTAAGCTTGTGTCATCTTGGTTAAATATTCCCTTTAATACTACATTATCTAGGTCAACCAATGTCAATTTACTTCTTAGATCATCTTGCTTTTTTAAAGTGCCCTGCCCTTCTTCAGCTTCTTTTCTTTCTTCTTCTGTTTTGTAATATAAACTCAGTGCTATCTTAAATTTTGAACCTGCCTCTGGGTTTTGGGTAGATACTATTGTATTAGAAGCATCTAATAAATCTGCTATAATCTTTGTTATTGAGGAATGTTTATTGATCTCATCAACAAGA
The DNA here is from genome assembly GCA_964547795.1 of uncultured Candidatus Midichloriaceae bacterium. Taxonomy (GTDB): domain Bacteria; phylum Pseudomonadota; class Alphaproteobacteria; order Rickettsiales; family Midichloriaceae; genus CAZJPD01. The sequence goes on from CAZJPD010000009.1 coordinate 6,067, forward strand.
GAAGTATAAGTTGTTTCCTTATCTACGGCAATTTTTACATCGTTTATTATAAAATAACTTGTATCAGACAGTGCATCATTTACTTTTGTATCAGCATTAGCTTGCTTGCTAATATTACTCATATATTTAACTTTACTGTAATCCACAGTATATTCTAAATTCTTAACTCCTTGTGCTTCAAAATTTACATTTTGGTGGTTATTGATTAAGTGAAACTCGGTGTTGGTGGTATCAAATTGATATGATAAAATTTCCTTAAAAGTATCAAATTTTTCTTCTAAGGCATTTTGCAACTTTTTCTTGTCTATCACCAATTCATTATACTGAACTGGCATATACTCTTGTTCCACTCCCTCTATATTCTCTGCAGGGGGGGTGATTTCCTTAGAAATAATACCTATACCCAAATCAGAAGTCTCACCTTCTTTGACATATCCACTACCTTGGTTAAATTGGTTAAAGTAATTAACTAGCTGATTATTTAACCACGATAAAGTATCATAATATGTGCTTAAGATAGCTTTGATTGTAGATTTAGAATAAGTTTCTCGGTCATGCACTTTTAAGGAATTCTGAGCTATAAATAAGGATAATTCATTATAACTTTTTGCCAATCCCTCAAATTTTTCATATAACCCCTCAGTATCATTTGCTACTTTTAAGTTAAAAGTTTTAGGTTTTTTAGGTTCTCCAAATAACTCTATTTTTAAATCTTCTGTTTCAATGGTATTTGTTTTTGATGTAATTTTTATCCCATCTACTTCTATTGTTACATCATTTGCCTCTTGTATTTGATCTAAATGAATATGGTTACAACTAGTGCTTCCTGAAGAATCGACATGCATATATCCTGCAATTTGTATCTCGTTTCCTTTCCCAGTAAGTAAGGATTTCAGTAGTATCTTCCCATTCTCTGTATACGTTACTTCTATATCAGCTTTTTTTGCATTTTGCTTTAAGTTGGCAATAAAGCTCCCTACAGTAGTATCAGCATCAAAGGATACATCTATTGTTTCGTTATAAGAAGTAAATTCGCTTTTATTATTTCCATTGATTGCAAACTCATTTTGTACTCCATGATGTTTGGCATCAGACCTGATCCAAATAAAATATTTATTCTTCTTATCTTTGACAACTTCAGCAATAACATGTGGATTTCCTTCTTCTCCATCTGCTTTAGTAGCCCAATTAATCTTATTTACTATTGTCTTAAGTGTATCTCCATCTTTTATTTCAATCTCCCTACTATTTCCTATAGAAAATTTCCCTATCTTAAATTGCCCTGTTTCTGTACCTACTACATTTACATCTTTTTCATCAAACTCTCCACTCTTCACACCATTATCATGCACAGTAAAGGTAATCTTATTCTCTCCACAGTTATTCCACTGACCCTGTGGTACTGTTTTCATTTTATCTCCAGGCTTGTAAGAGTTGTAACTTTCCAGTATATGCCCCTTTGCCATTTTTGTGATTTCTAAGGATATGTCCTGATTAATAGTGCCTGGCTTAATCTTAATATTCGCATAATTTTCTGTTAGTTCCTTAGAAGCAATGACTTTTTTAGCATCAAAAGCTCCGTTTTTACTAAATTGATTAAACGTAAAGTCATCTACCTTACTACTCAAATCTTCCAAAAGAGTTTTGAGTTGTCCAAGACCAGAAATTCTTTTGTTAGAAATACTTACCTCATCTTCATATTTTTTTAACTTGGCTTCTGCTTTTTTTATAGCCTTTGCTTCAAAATTATTATTTTGCATTTCTTCTACAATACTTGTAGCAGTATTACTATTGATCGAACCCAACATAAAATTTAGAATGTTATTATCAATTGCTTATATGTACAGCAAAAATAATGCCAAAAAGTTTCAAAAGTTTAACTTAATGATATATAGCCTAAGCAAGAAAGGTTGGAACATATATGCTGCTGTCATTACAAGTGTACATTTCTCTGCTTCATCATTGCGAGCTTATGTAGTGAGCGTGGCAATCCATCTCCCGTATTCTTCATTACGAACTTGTGCGACAAGCACAAATGTGGCAACCTTTGGATCACCACGATGGCTATCGCCATCTCGTGATGACGGAAATTGAGAGGTCACTCCTTCGTGATGACGAGAAATAAAGGTCGCCAGCTCGCAATGACTAGAATATATTGATAATATGTCTATACCCTTATGTGATAAACTATATACTGGGATCAGGTTAACTATGGACACAGCATTCGTAATCTATTTAAACAGAAGCATCAGCGAATTGATAAGCGTAGGAGATGGACGAGTAAAGCTGTTTACAAAGCTTGGGATAAAGACTTTTAAAGATTTGCTTTTTCATCTGCCTTATGACTATATTGACAGACGATATTCTCCTGCAATCTTTGATATTAAAAATGAGGATTTAGTAACACTTAAAGTCAAGGTTAGTGAAGTAAGCTTAAAAAACAACTTTCTTTCCAAATCTCCTAGCAAGATTTTATGTGAAAATGAAACCGGTTTTATTACGTTAGCATATTTCAACAATATTCCTCCTTATATTAAGCAAAATTTTTTTGTGGGAAATGATATTGTAATAAGTGGCAGGGTTACAATCCAGAATGGAGATTGTACTATCATACATCCTGATATGGTGGTTAAATCAAATGAAAAATATAAAATACCTGAGATAGAGCCTGTATACCTCAAGGTACAAGGTTTAACATCAAAATTCATTTGGATATTAGTACAAAAGGTTCTATATCCAATGACATTTACTGAGGAATGGTTATCTGAAGACTTATTAAAAGAAAAGAAGTGGGAAGGTTTTGTAGAATCGTTGAAAGCTTTACATAAGCCGAAAAGTATTTGTTCACAAACTCTGAACACAGCAAGGGAGAGGCTTGCTTTTGATGAGGTGCTGGCTCATCAAATTTGCCTTAAGCTTTTAAGGAAAAAAATACGTCAGAGTACAAAAAATACCCTCAAATTTTCTGGCAGTTTAGTTGATGATTTTTTAGATAAATTAGAATTTCAGCTGACTATTGAACAGAAGATGGCAATAAAAGAGATAAAGCAGGACCAGCTTTCAGATAAAAAGATGCTGAGGCTGTTAATGGGCGATGTTGGCTGTGGCAAAACCTTAGTTGCAGTATGTGCAGCACTTAATACCATTGAGGGTAAAAAACAAGTAGCATTTATGTCACCTACAGAAATTCTGGCTCAACAACATTATAAGAACATCACTCATTATACCAAGAAATTGCAGATAAATACGCAAATATTAGTTGGTAATTTAAAAACATCTGAAAGGAAGAAAGTCTTAGTAGATTTAGAAGATGGAAAAATTGATATTTTGATAGGGACTCATGCCATGTTTCAGGAAAAGGTAAAATTTGCAGACTTGGGTCTCGTTATTATAGATGAACAGCACAGATTCGGTGTAAAGCAACGGATGGCATTATTACAAAAGGGAAAACATGCAGATTTATTAATGTTATCTGCCACACCGATACCCAGAACTGTTACCATGTTAAGCTACGGAGATATGGACGTCAGCATTATAAAAAATAAACCCATATCCAATGCGGATATCGTGACAACACTGCTATCTAAATACAAAATTGAGAAACTGCTGCTTGATAGGATAAAGGTAGTTACTCAAAAGGGGGATAGGGTCTATTGGGTGTGCCCATTAATTGAGGAATCAGAAAAATTACAATTATCTTATGTTGAAAACACTTTTGCCGAACTCAGCAAAATACTAGGTGATAAAGTTGCCATGTTGCATGGAAAAATGAAAGCTGATGAGCGGGAGCAGGTAATGCAGGAATTCAAGGGTGGAAAAAAGACGGTAATAGTGGCTACCACAGTGATTGAAGTGGGTATTGATGTACAGGAAGCAGCTATTATGGTAATTGATAATGCTGAAAGATTTGGATTGTCTCAGTTGCATCAGTTAAGGGGAAGGGTTGGCAGAGGCATTGCCAAATCCTATTGCGTATTACTTTATGGGCATAAGTTAAGCATCGAATCAAAAAAAAGATTAAACATTTTAAAAAATTATAGTGATGGATTTAAAATCGCAGAAAAAGATTTAGAAATAAGAGGTAGCGGTGATTATTTGGGATTTAGACAAAGCGGTGAATCAGGATTTAAGTTCTTTGATGCTTTAAAGGACGCAGAAATGATGACTCTTGCAGATGAACACGCAAAGAATCTTATAGCAAATGAATTGTCTGATTCTACCAAAAACCTGGTTAAACTCCTTAATAAAAAACCACTCTTTGAAGGGCAAGAAGCAAATTTAACTTGAGATACAGATTTGCTCCCTGCCATCACGTATACCTTTGTGAAGTAGTACATGGCCCTCACACATCCAATATTCATGCTATTGGGTCTGTTTTTAAAATACAACTTTTAATTACAGAAATATTTAAAAAGGAAGTTTGCTGTTATAACGAATGTCACTTGGGGGTGTTAAAAAAAAGGAAGTGTGAACTGACCCTAATGTGTCAGACCAAAAAAAGAGTCAAAAAGAAAAGCTATTTCTTATTACAATTGTATCACATTTTATGACAGACTCTTTTTTCATACCTTTTATCTCCCTTCTACTGCTCTGATTCTTGGAGGTCATTACAGTCCTCGTCCATACCCCTTATATCCAGATGATTGTAATTTTCCAACAAAGCCCTCCTTATAGGATTCTAAATTCCTCAATCCTTTTTTTTGTAAAATGGTACTCATGCTCTACTCCCTCATACTCTCTAGCTATTTTTATCCCTCTCGTTAATACATTTGCAATAAAATTTTCAAAACTAGTCTCTCCGGCAATTCTTTGTGGATTTAAGATTTTATATGCTTCATACATAATTTGTCGATAACGTATTTTTTTCTGCTCTTCTGTCAACTCCTCCTCTCTTTCCTTCTCTTGTTCCTTATTCTTATATTTACCTTTTGATCTACTGATGCCTAGTATTTTTTCCAAAAACTCGATTAACGAAATATCGATATTATGATTGTTCCGATTTAATATTAAATACTCAAGCAACTTTGAAAGTATATCCATGTGTTTAAATAAATCATCTTTTGATATCTCAGGTTCATCAGTTTTCATTTTAGCTTGGAGCTTACGTGCAATCTCAACTGTCTTAGCAAGGGTTTCTACATCCCAATCTTCAACTTTTCTTGTATTGTTGTACCAGCTCATATCAAATACTACAGTTAGCCACACATGTAAAAGGTTATCGCAATTCTATGTAATTGCAAACCTAAATTATTTAGTTCATACTTTCTTACTATGGATAATATGTTAGTATGAGACTTATAAAACGATTGTAAAAATAGAATATATGATACAGACAAAGTATAATCCCATAGAAATAGAGAAAAAGTGGCAAAAAGTTTGGGATGATTCTCAATTTCATAAAACAGCAGAAGATGATAGCAAGGAAAAGTATTATGTACTTGAAATGTTCCTATATCCGTCTGGAAAAATCCACATGGGGCATGTACGAAATTATGCCATTGGTGATGCAGTTGCGCGCTTTAAAAAAGCTCAAGGGTTTAATATATTGCATCCTATGGGATGGGATGCGTTTGGATTACCCACAGAGAATGCTGCTATACAACATAAACTACATCCCAATGATTGGACTATAGAGAACATTGCCAGTATGAAAAAGCAACTGAAGTCTTTAGGTTTTTCTTACGATTGGTCAAGAGAAATCAATACCTCACAACCTGAATATTATAAGCATGAGCAGGCAATGTTCATTGATTTCCTGAATACAGGGCTTGCTTACCAAAAGGAATCAATAGTAAATTGGGACCCCGTTGACCATACTGTTTTAGCTAATGAGCAGGTTATAAATGGCAAAGGGTGGAGATCAGGAGCTGAAATTGAAAAGAAAAAATTAAAACAGTGGTTTCTTAAGATTACTGATTTTGCAGACGAGTTACTTAACGACTTAGACAACCTACCTCATTGGTCAGACAACGTTAAAACTATGCAAAGAAATTGGATTGGCAAGTCTTTAGGTGCTGAAATTAATTTTAAAGTTGATGACTTAGATAAAATCATCTCTGCCTTTTCCACAAGACCAGAAACCATTTTCGGAGCTACTTTTATCTGCATAGCTTACGACCATGAACTTGTAAAACATATAGAACCATCTAACGAGAAAAAGCAGTTTATTGCGAAGTGCAAGGCAGCAGCAGGGGCTGACACAATAGACGATAACACTCCAAAGGAAGGATGGTTTACATGGCATCATGTCCATCATCCATTTATAAAAGGCAAAAAATTACCAATATACATAGCGAATTATGTGCTTTCCGAGTACGGGACAGGAGCTGTATTTGGTTGTCCTGCACATGATGCAAGGGATTTTGAATTTGCTAAAAAATACGATATTGACATCATCTCTGTAATAAAACCATTAGACAGCACGGAAGAAAATATACCGCATATTGAACCAATCGGCATGTTAATAAATTCAGAGTTTTTAAATGGATTAAATGTTGCTGAAGCTAAACAGGAAATAATAAAAAAATTGATATTAAAGAGTGTTGGTGGGGAAAAAATTACATATAAGCTGAAAGATTGGGGAATATCCAGGCAGAGATATTGGGGATGCCCAATCCCCATCATATATTGCAAATCATGTGGCACTATTCCTGTACCTAAAGAACATCTACCAATTGAGTTGCCGATGGATATCTCTTTTGAAAGGCCTGGTAATCCCCTTGATCATCACCCAACCTGGAAGCATGTCAAATGCCACAAATGCGGTGAAAATGCCATAAGGGAAACAGATACGTTTGATACATTTTTTGAATCATCTTGGTATTTTGCAAGATTTTGCAGTTTAGAAGCAGAAAAAGCTTTCGATAAAGATGTGGTACAAAAGTGGTTGCCTGTTGATCAATATATAGGTGGCATAGAGCATGCTATCATGCACTTATTATATGCAAGATTTTTTACAAAAGCGTTGAAAAATTGTGATTACCTGGATTTAAACGAACCTTTCAGTGGTCTTCTAACGCAAGGCATGATCTGCCATGCAACTTTTAAAAATGCAAAAGGAGACTGGCTGAGTCCAGATGAAGTAATCAAGAAGGGCAACAATTACTTTACAAAAAAAAGCAATGAAGCGGTTACTGTAGGACGCATTGAAAAGATGAGTAAATCAAAGAAGAATACCATTGATCCAACTGATATGATTGTTAAATATGGGGCTGATGCAGTGAGGTTATTTCTTCTTTCTGATTCCCCTCCAACGAAAGATTTGGAATGGTCAGATGAAGGCATAGAGGGTAGTTATAGGTATTTAAATTCTCTCTATAAATTTGTTTCTAATTTTCTGCAAATCAAGGGAAAAGAAAACAAAAATGCTGATAGTAATCAAGAAATAGAACTGAGAAAACTTATGCACCAGACAATTGCAGTAGTTACAGAAGATTTAGAGAGTTTTGCCCTAAACAGAGCTATTGCAAATATCAGAAAGTTAAGCAATGAGCTATTTACAAATGATGCTTCTTATGAGTTTACAAAGGAAGTTATAGAGGTTATACTTAAGCTGATTTCGGTATTTACACCACATATTGCAGAGGATTTATGGGAGAAATTAGGACATAAAGAAAGCATCAGTCAGCATGCTTGGTCTGTTCCTAATAAAGAGTTTTTAAGTCAGGATGTAGCAAAGGTAGCAATACAAATTAATGGGAAAACACGAGCTATTGCTGATCTTCCTCATGATTGCACTCAAGAAGAAGCTTTGGTGGTAATAAAAGAAATCAAGATGCTGGATAAATATTTATTTAATGCAAAGATAAAAAAGATAATATACGTTGAAAACAAGATAGTGAATTTCGTGCTTTAAGTTGAGATGACTAGGTTAATTGGGTTCTTTGCTTTCTTGCTTTTCTCAATAATACCTTCATTAGCAAATGAGGAGGTTGTTCTTTCACAGGGAAGGATAGATGATAAAATCACTCAGTTACAAAGACAATACGATAATCTACAAAAATATATATTTAATTTGCAAGGTATAAAAGACAAGCCACATGCCAAAACGACCCTTAATATAGATCAATTCGCAGAACAAATTAAGTTGCTTCGAAGAGAGGTTGAGGAATTAAAGAAAGAGATGGATAAACTAAAAGCTAGTATAGCTAATTACAGTAGCGATTTAGAAAAAAAATTATTAAATTAAGAAATCAAATAGATGAGAAGAGTTATGATAAGAAAATCTTAGATATAATAGATACCAATTTAAATACATATCACACTCTGGAAGATAATGTTTCAAATCAGAAAGAACAGTTTATTGATAGCATGAAACTACAAGGTGAGGAAAAAGAGTACGATAAAATCATAGATCTGATAAATCATGAAAATTACGAACAGGCTACCCGGGAATTAAAAAAATTTGTTGTAGAACATCCCAATAGCATATTAATTTCTAATGCATTTTTTTATTTAGGGGAAATAGCTTTTAAACAAAAAAATTATACTTCTGCTGCTGTCAACTATTTTAGGGATTATCAAGTTGATAGAAATGGGGAAATGTCTATGAGCAATTTAGTGATGTTGTCTAAAAGCATGGTTCAAATTGGCAAGTATGCTACAGCCTATAAGGTAATTCAACATATAGAATATAACTTTTCGGACATTCCTACTTTGATGAAAAGAAATATAAAAAATATAAAAAATTCAGCATATTGCAATAGTTAGATGGTCAAGTCCGATAGTATCTTAAGAGTCAAGAAAAAAACATAAGGAAGAAAGGTTAGGACTGAAAGAAGTATGATGCTTGAGAATGGCAAAGATGATGTGAACGAGTTTACGTATAGAAGCACCAATAATAACCATATTAGATTTAGAATGTCTTTTAAGGTTAAGACAAAAATTCTTAATGATAAGGTTATGATTTTTAGCAACAATGGCAGGGAAAAAGATAGCCTTTCTAAGTTTAATAGAACAGATTTTAGATAATCTAGTTTTGCCTTTTTGACACAACCACCACTGCTGATCGTAGTAGTCTCTCTTTTATAGAATAACCTGCCTGAACTACTTTAACTATTGTGTTAGGCTCTTTATCATTATCTACAACTTGGGATATTGCTTGATGGTATTCATGGTTAAACTGTTCATTTAGTGGGTATATTCTGCGTACCCCAAAATCTTCAAAACTTTTTAACATATTATTCTTAATCATTTCAATACCCTCGAATAGAGCCTTTAATTCTTTATGGGTACTACAAGCATCTTGATCTACATTTTCCAAGGCTCTGAATAGATCTTCAACTTGTTCTATAAGAGCTTTTGCGAAATTTGTAATAGCGAACTTGTGGGCATCTTCTAATTCTTTTTTAAACCTTTTTCTCAAATTTTCACTATCTGCTTTCTCTCTAATGAATAGGTCTTTTAATTTTGCAACTTCTTCCTCATATTTCAAAATTTGTTTTTGCTCTGTTGAATCGATAATGCCTTTTTTTTGAGTAGATTGCTCAAATTTTTCTTCCTTTTTACTATGCTTTTTCATAATAATTTTTATAACACTTAATATTTCACTCAACTATGTTCAAGTTAGTGATATTAAACTAACTTCTCAAGTAGTATAGTGATTTTTATAGACAACAAGCTACTATTTGTAATATGATCGTCTTGCATTTATCGATGTGAATTGCTGTAACTATTCATTATGAGAGAAAAAATAGGATTAATAGGTGGTGGAAATATAGGTGGTACACTAGCTTATATAATTGCTTCTAAAGCACTAGGCGATATTGTGATTTTAGATAAAAATAAAGAGTATGCGAAGGGCAAGGCACTTGACATCGAAGAAAGCCTGCTCGTAATGAGAGGGGATTTATCTATAATTGGTACAGATAGTTACGAAGATATAGAAGGAGCAGATTTAGTTATCATAACAGCCGGAGTTGCAAGAAAGCCTGACATGACTAGGGAGGATTTGCTTGCTGTAAACACAGAAGTTATTAATTCCGTTGCACAGGGTATTAAAAAATATGCCCCAAATACTTTTGTAATTGTTATTACAAATCCTTTAGATGCTATGGTTTATGCCTTTTTAAAATATTCTGGATTTTCCAGGAATAAGGTAGTAGGCATGGCTGGCGTATTAGATTCTGCAAGATTTAGATTGTTTTTAGCAAGAGAACTCAACACATCGGCACAAGATATAACAACCCTAGTGCTTGGTGGTCATGGTGGTACAATGGTGCCTTTGATAAGATACACTAATGTCGGAGGAATACCACTAGAAGATTTAATACAACAAGGGTTTATTTCATCTAAAACAGTAGATGCAATTGTTGAGAGAACTAGAAAGGGTGGGCTAGAAATAGTAAAACTGCTTAAAACAGGTTCAGCATTTTATGCCCCTGCTGTATCTGCGATAGAAATAGCAGAATCATATCTTGGAGATAGAAAACAACTTTTTCCATGCTCTGTTTTCCTTGAGGGAGAATATGGTCTTAATGATATTTGTATGGGAGTTCCGGTTTTTATTGGGGGACAAGGTGTGGAAAATATAATAAAAATTGATTTTAATCAGGATGAAAAAATTATGTTTAAAAAATCAGTAAAAGCAGTAAGCGAACTTATAGTCGCAATGAAAAAAACTTCAATTAAACACGTTTAAATCAAGTGTATAAGTGTATTTCAATACGTGGTGCAAGAGAGCACAATCTAAAAAACGTAAATATTGATATACCTAAAAATTGCCTAGTTGTAATTACAGGGGTAAGTGGTTCAGGTAAATCATCTTTAGCTTTTGACACACTTTATGCTGAGGGTCAAAGGAGATATGTCGAAAGTCTGTCCTCATACGCAAGGCAGTTTTTGGAAATGAATAACAAACCTGATGTTGACTCCATAGAAGGACTATCTCCAGCAATTGCTATAGACCAGAGAACTGTTTCAAAAAACCCTAGATCAACCGTTGCAACAATAACTGAAATATATGATTATCTAAGGGTGTTATTTGCAAGAATTGGTATTCCATATTCACCAGTAACAGGTTTGCCCATAAAAAAACAAAGTGCTATGCAAATGGTAGATGTATTGATGGAGCTACCTAAAAAAACATCTATTATATTACTAGCTCCAATAGTGTGTGGTCAAAAGGGTGAATATAAAAAAGATTTATTGCGTTATCGCAGATTAAGTTATGAAAAAGTTAAAATTGATGGGATTTACTATGGGTTTGACGAATTACCAGTTATTGATAAAAATAAAAGGCATAATATCGAACTTGTTATAGATCAAATCAAAATAGAAAATGACTCAAGGGAGAAATTGCTAAGTAGTGTAGAAGACGTCCTCAGAATAAGTAAAGGAGAATTATGTATCGAAATAGAATCTTTGCCTAAAGGAAGCCCCAAAGTCAATAAAACAGAGGGAGAAATAATGGTTTTTTCTGAACATTTTTCTTGTCCTCTATCAGGTCTTGTTTTATCCAAGATCGAACCAAGAATATTTTCATTCAACAGTCCTTATGGAGCTTGCCCTAAATGTAATGGACTGGGAAAGGAAATGTGTTTCGATAAAAAATTACTTATACCTGACCCTTCTCTTTCATTATCGGAAGGGGCTATAACGGTTTGGCAGAATCAAAATTCAAAATATTCCAATACACAGTATAAATTTCGTGAAAATTTGCTTGAAGCTTTATCTAAACATTATAGATTTAGTTTAGAAGAACCATTTGAAGATTTACAAAAACACATTCAAAATATAATATTACACGGTAGTGGAGGTGAAATAATAAAAATTTCCTATCAAGAAGGGTATAAAACATCAACAGTGAATAAAGCCTACAAAGGAATTATACCTCTTCTTGAGGCTCAGTTACAAAAAACAGGGAGCAATCGGATTGTTGAAGAATTATCCAGATACCAAGTTCAGGTTGATTGTAGTGAATGCTCAGGATATAGGATAAAAAAAGATTCTTTGTGTGTAAGGGTAGGCAAGTTACACATAGGAGAGGTTTCTGAATTCACAATAGATAAAGCTTATGATTGGTCTAAAAATTTAGAGAAAACACTTGATCCTATACGTGCTAAAATTGCTCGATCAATACTAAAAGAAATCGAACGCAGATTAAAATTTTTAATTGATGTAGGGGTAAATTATCTAACGCTTAATCGTATGTCTTCAGCTTTGTCCGGGGGAGAAAGTCAACGGATTAGGCTAGCCTCTCAAATAGGTTCGAATTTAACAGGGATATTGTATGTATTGGATGAACCGTCTATAGGGCTACATCAAAGTGATAATAATAAACTGATTAATACTTTGAAAAAACTGAGAGATTTAGGGAACTCCATTATTGTAGTAGAGCATGATGAAGATACTATGAGAAAAGCAGATCATTTGATTGATATTGGCAAGTATGCAGGAATAAGTGGTGGTAGAGTTATAGCCCAAGGTACACCAGAAGAAGTATCCAAAAACGAAGAAAGCATAACAGGTAAGTATTTATCAGAGAAATATTTTATTCCTGTATCTAAAGAGAGAAGAAAATACAGTAGGGTAATAACTATCAAAAATGTCACAACAAATAATCTTAAAAATGTAAGTGTCGACATCCCTATCATGAATTTTGTAGCAGTGACAGGGGTTTCAGGTAGCGGTAAATCTAGTTTGATATTGCAAACTCTTTACGGAGTTGTTATGAAGAAATTGCATAACAGCAACAAAAACTGTGGTAAATATACGTCAATACATGGATTAGAAAATATAGATAAAATTATCGAAATCGATCAACAGCCCATAGGGAGAACCCCAAGGTCTAACCCTGCAACATATACGGGAGTTTTTGCCCCTATTAGAGATTGGTATACGAGACTAAAAGAATCAAAGCTGAGAGGGTATTTGCCGGGAAGGTTTTCTTTTAACGTAAAGGGCGGGAGATGTGAGGTTTGTGAAGGAGACGGTTCATTAAGAGTAGAAATGCATTTCCTATCTAATGTGTACATAAAGTGCAATGAATGTGGTGGTAAGCGATATAATAAAGAAACATTGCAAATTAAATACAATGGCAAATCAATATCTGATGTCCTTGAGGTGACAGTTGATGAAGGTATAAAATTTTTCAATGACTTGCCCCTAATCAATGATAAGCTAAAGGCATTACAGGCTGTAGGACTTGGATATATCAACATTGGTCAATCCGCAATAACACTTTCTGGAGGAGAAGCACAAAGGATCAAACTTGCTAAAGAATTATCCAAAAGGTCTACTGGCAGAACACTGTATATCTTAGATGAACCTACAACGGGACTACATAGTCATGATATACAAAATTTACTTAAAGTTTTGCATAAATTGGTTGACATGGGTAATACGGTTATTGTAATTGAACACAATTTAGATGTTATAAAAACAGCAGATTATGTAATAGACATTGGTCCTCAAGGTGGAACAAAGGGCGGGAAAATAGTTGCTAAGGGTACACCTGAAGAAGTATCAAAAGCTCCTAATAGTATTACGGGACAATATTTAGCTGCTAAATTGGCAATGACTTCTTGAATATCAACTACTGGTGTGGGTTCTAAATTTGTGCTATAAATTTTTATATATTAGTGTATACTGGCTACTGTACATAAAAATGAGGCTTAATATGAAAGTTAAGTTGTTGCTGGTTGTGATTGTGTTTTTTGTAATTCTTATCTGTAATAATGCAAAAGCTTATAATTTGAATGATGCTGTTATTACAGTTCTTCAAAATAATGAAGAAATTCAAGGAGCAAAAAAGAAGTTAGAGACAGAAATCCTTAAAAAACCAAAAGTTGCAACTGAGTTTTTACCAAATATAGCACTAGAGTTAAACCAGACTTTTCATGATAACAGAAACTTTAATGATTCATCTAAACCTATAAAATATCATCAAGGCTCTCTAATACTAAGAATTGAACAGGAGATTTATTCGGGGGGTTCTACTATTGCTAAAATTGCTGCTGTTGATGCTGAAATTAACGTTGCTTATCAAGAGTATACTAAAATGCTTAATGGGGTAGTATATAAAACTATTCAAGCATATCAAAATGTTTTGACTGCTAGAGAGTCGGTTAAAGTACAGATTCAAAATACTGCTATGGCAGAAAAAAATGTAAAAAAGGCAAAAGTTGCTGTTAAGTTGGGTGCGGATACAAAAACTTCTTTATATTTAGCAGAGGCTTCTTTTTCAGAAGTAAAAAGTCGTCTCGAGGATTATAAAGTACAACAGGTACAAGCAGAAGCCTATTTTAAATATTATGTTGGGGAGGAAGCTCCCGAAAAAATGGAGGGAATTAATCTAAAAAAATATAAAGAAGTACCTACTTTAAAAGATTTCAAGGCTTTAGTAAGTCAAAAAAATCCAGATATTATTGAAGTAAAAAATAGACTTAAAGCATCAAAGCAAGGAATTAATATAGCTACATCAGAACTGATGCCAAAGGTTAGTCTGTTTGGACAAATTCTAAAGCAAGATGGTCCCATTTATAAGGGGGTGGGAAGAGGATTATCGCAAATTAGAAATGATGGTGATACCTATGGGATTAGGATGACTATACCTGTATTCAGTCGTGGATTAGGGTATATAAATATTTCTGAAGCAAGGAAGGAAGAAAAAATGTTTGAGCATAACTTGCGAAACACAGTATATGCAATTCAGGCTGAAACAACTAGTACTTGGAATAACTATATATCCAGCGACAACATCTATAATTTATTGCGTAAAGCTGAAGAGAATTATTACAAAACTTACTTGAGTATACAAACTGAATTTGATGTTGGAGCAAAAACCATATCTGAAGTGATTAAAAGACAACAAGACTATAATCACAGTACAATAGTTAGATTACAAAAAGAGCAAGAGAGCAAGTTAGCATTATTTAAAATATACAAACTTATTGGCAATTTGCCTCAAGTTATCAAAAATAGTGCCTCTGTAGTCAAATGATAGGAGAAGATTATATAATAGATAGGTTTAGGCTAAAAAATAGTGCTAATAGATGGAGGTTTTTTGCGACATTTCTTTTGATTGCATTTGTTTTTCTGTTTGTGTGTCGCTCTAATGATATAAAGGAGATGGGGCAAAATTATATTGCCAGCGTTAATGTGGCAGGTATTTTAATGCAAAACCAGGAAGTTCTTGAGTCACTAAATAAAATTAGAAAGAAAGACAATATCAAGGCAGTTGTAGTAAATATAAATAGTCCTGGGGGTACAGCTGTAGGCGGAGAATCGTTGTATCGTGCATTTAGAGAAATAGCCAAGAAAAAACCCATCGTAGCATCAATTGGTGAATTAGGTACATCTGCAGCATATATGGCAGCATTAGGAACAGATAGGATTTTTGCTTATGAAAGTAGCTTGACTGGCTCTATTGGTGTAATGTTACAAAATATAGAGGTTTCTGATTTAGCTAAAAAATATGGTATTAATTTAGAACTTTTTAAATCTTCTCCATTAAAAGGTATCCCCAATCATTTTGAAAAATTAGATGATACTCAAAAAGAATATGTGCAGAGTTTAATAAATGATTCTCATCAATTTTTTGTACAAAAAGTAAAACAGAGAAAAAATTTTTCTGATGAAGAATTGGAGACTATAGCAGATGGCAGGGTATTTATAGGAATTAGAGCTCATAAACTGAGGCTAGTTGATCAATTGGGTGGAAAAGAAGAAGCTATTAAGTGGTTAAAAAGCAATAATGATAAAATAAAAAATTTAAAAGTTAGTAACATTGATTTAATAAAACCAACAAGCAAGCTACAAAGATTATTGGATTATAGTAACAATATATTGCTGTTTTTCATAAATTCGTTTAGTAAGGCGATAGTGTAGATTGAAATATGGAATAGCTTATCATGAATTTTATAGCAAATCGTTTTTTTTAAGTATCTCTGAGATTTGTACTAATTCTGATTTGTTCTATTACAGCTTTTTCGGTCAGAGAAAGTGTTGCTTTGCCTACTCCTCTTTCTGCGGAGCAATTATATGAACAAAGTGATGTTATCGCTAAAGCGAAAGTATTGGGAGTTGCTGCAGTTCAAAGTAAAGTGGCAAAGATTGAAGATAGATATGGATATGATACAAAAAAGTACCAAGCATGGCTTAAAGTTCTAAAAGCGACAAAGGGGAAAGTTCAAGATAATCATACAGTTATTGTTACATGGGATAGAGTTAGTAGCAACAAAAAAATAGTGGGAAATTGGGAGGTCAATTATTATCCAAATGAAGAACTGATAACCCATCTGGTATGGGACAATCAAGAAAAAACATATAGAACTCTTTCCTGGAATTCAGCAAAAACAATTAAATCATCAAAAAATAAGCTACCTGCAGATATAGGCGAGGTTAATTTGGCATCAGATTAATGATTTGACTATCCGTAATTACCATATCTAGTCTCACATCATGTGCTTCTGATGGGATGTTTTCAACTTGCTGAAAGCTATACCCAATGCCTACTTTTTTAACGTATGGCAAGTTACTCAAGGCTCTATCATAATATCCAGAGCCATATCCCAATCTGTTGCCATGCTTATCAAACCCAATAAGTGGTATTATCAATAAATCTGGATATACTTCCTTTTCACCAATTGGTTCTTTAATGTTGCATTTGTTACAAACCAGAGGTTGCCCTTCATGCCATTCATAAAATTTTAATTCGCTTGCTACCATTTTTAGCAAGGCAATCTTGATCCTTTTTCTCCGCAATAAATTTAATATAGGTAAAACATCAATTTCATTATTTATAGCATAATAGCCAGCAACAACTTCCATATCACAAAAGTTATCTTCATTAAACTTCCTTTGGAAATTTTCAAATACTTTTTTACTACATTCTACAACTTCTGCTTTTGTTAATTCCTTCCTTTTTTTTAGTAAATTCTGTCTGAGCTTTTTCTTTAAGTTTATGATAGCATCCATTTATAATAAAAATGTATTTGTATGGTTAAGAACAAAATATTCACTTGCCAAAATTGTGGAGCGGTATTTAAGAAATGGCAAGGAAAATGTAGTGAATGCAATACATGGAGCAGTATCAATGAGGAGATAGTTGATTCAAAGATTTCCAAAAAACTATATGGCAAAGGTACTTCCAGCTTAGTAGAGTTAAATAATTTAGATAACATAGATGCTAACTTTTTACGAGTAGATACAAAAATCAACGAAATTAATAGATTATTGGGAGGGGGGCTTGTCCATGGTTCTGCTATATTAATTGCGGGAGAGCCAGGAATTGGAAAATCCACACTAATACTTGAGTTATGCAATAAACTTGCTCATGATGATTTTATAGCAATATATGTAAGTGGAGAAGAGGCACTATCACAGATAAAATTACATGCTAATCGGCTGAATGTGCAGAACAAGTATATACATGTTGCAAATACCACATCGCTTGAAGACTTGATTTCCATTATTACAAAAAGCAAGCCTTCTCTACTTGTCATTGATTCCGTACAGACCCTGTATTTTGAAAAACTTGACTCACCACCTGGTACTGTAAGCCAAGTGCGGATATGTAGTTATGAACTAATTCAGGTTTGCAAGAAAAATGATGTAACGCTTATTCTCATTGGGCATATAACTAAGGATGGACAAATTGCAGGACCGAAAATTCTAGAACACATGGTTGATGTTGTGCTTTCATTTGAAGGAGAAAATACACAGCAATTTAGAATCGTTAGAGCGACAAAAAATCGTTATGGTTCAATAAATGAAATCGCATTATTTGAGATGAGTTCTAAAGGCCTACAGGAAGTGAAAAATCCATCAGAAATATTCTTACCCCAGGAGAAGGATGGAATTGATAAGCAAGGTTCTTGTATCCTTGCAAGCATCGAGGGGACAAGAACCATTTTGCTTGAAGTACAGGCTTTAGTAGTACCAAGTTTCCTTGCAACACCTACAAGGGCAACGATTGGCTGGGATTACAATAGGCTTGCGATGTTGATTGCTGTTCTTAATGCTAAAATGAATATTAATTTGATAAACAAAGAGGTGTATCTAAATATCGTTGGCGGATTAAAAGTAAGTGAAACTGGTGCAGATTTGGCGGTAATTTCTGCACTTATTTCAGCAAATCAAAATACATCTATAGATAGAGAACTGATATTTTTTGGAGAAGTAGGATTGTCTGGAGAAATAAGGCAAGTAAACAGTATGGAAAATCGTTTGCTAGAAGCAAGCAAATTAGGCTTTAAAAGGGCGGTAATTCCACATCAAAGGAAAAAGTTTCCTTGCAACATGGAAATAACTGAGTTAAATCATGTAAGTAAGTTGAAAAAAATCTTAATTTAAGTCTACTAAGTATGCAAGGTGTTGATTTTAGCTTGATGAATTATCTTGATTATATATCTATTGCTATAGTATTAATATCTGTCATTTTTGCGGTTTATCGTGGTTTTATAGCTTCTGCTATCAGTCTTTTAGGATGGATATTATCCATCGTTTTAACATATCAGTTTTATCCTCAAGTTGAGAATTATTTATCGGAATTTATAAAATCTAAAATATTAGTAATAATAATTAGCTCAGTGGGATTATTGATTGTCTTACTTATAATTTTCGGAGTAATAAATTCACTTTTTTATAAATTAGTTGGTGATCTAAAAAAAAGTTTTATGGATAGATCAATAGGGTTACTATTTGGGTTAGCTAGAGGTTTTTTAATTATCTCCTTTTTATTTCTGTGTTTTTCAATTAGTTTAAAACTACTCTCCGGTAAAAAAGCTGAGCTTGTAGAAAAAGATTATCCTGTAGTTATTACAAGTGCAGTAACCTTCCAATTAATGGAAG
>CAZJPD010000009.1:24868-30469 GCA_964547795.1 uncultured Candidatus Midichloriaceae bacterium
TGGAGCTACCATTTTAGAATCAACCTTGCCTAAATCATTTAGTAAAAGGTTTTCTAAAGTATACGATGATATTAGTGATAAAGATTTAGATGAAAGGTTTATTCAAAATTCAATCGATAAATTAATTGCATTTGTATCTCATTATGAAATTAGAAACATCAACTTAATGCGTCAGGAGTTATCTACTTCGGAATCACAAGAAACAATAGAAATAAGAACTTTAGAATATTTATTGAAGAATTATAAAGAAAAACTAAATAAAGGAATCATCAAAGAAAAAGTATTTACTCCAAAGGAAATACAAAGGTTAGATGCTATAGTGAATAAATGAGAATGTGTAATAAGTTATTAATCCTTAGATGCCCCTTTATTTTTGATATTTAAAATTAGATTGAAGGACCTACCTGTGGTGTGGTAAGGTGGTCAATGTAACCATCAATTGAAATAAAAGAATATGGCGATAAAAATTCTGATGCCAGCTTTATCTCCTACAATGAAAGAAGGGAATGTAGCTAAATGGCTCAAAAAAGAGGGCGATAAGGTGGAAGCTGGCGAAGTAATTGCCGAAATAGAAACTGATAAAGCTATAATGGAAGTAGAAGCAGTTGATGAGGGGATTATTGCAAAAATTATCGCCTCTGCTGGCACTAAAAATGTTAAGGTTAATTCTCCTATTGCAATCCTAGCAGAGGAAGGAGAAGATATTGAGACTGCTATAACTCAAGAGATAGGGGTGGAAAGTCAGAATACAGAGGCAGTCACTAAAGATGAAGATAAAAAAGCCGCAAAGCAAGTGGAACGGGAGAAAGGGAACAATCTAAATCAAGAGGGGAAAGACCAGAAAGAAAGAACAGGTAATAGAATTTTTGCCTCACCTTTGGCAAAGAGGATTGCTTCACAAGAGAACATAGATTTGCGTTCTATCAAGGGCTCTGGTCCAAGAGGAAGGATAATCAAGTCTGATATTAAAAGTCATGCTGAACAAGAGGTAGTACCACAATATTCTTCGCAACTTACCAATAGGGAGGATGTGGAGATTCCAATTAGTAATATGAGGCGTGTCATAGCAGAAAGGATGATTGAGTCTAAACAACAAGTTCCTCATTTTTATTTAGAAATTGAGTGTATGATGGATAAACTTTTAGATTTTAGAGCAGAGATTAACTCAGCTGCAAAATTGGATGAAGATAGCAAACCTGAATATAAAGTATCTATCAATGATCTTTTGATAAAAGCTACTTCCTTGTCACTTCTTAAGCATCCCAAAATCAATGCAGCTTGGTATGAGGATAAAATTATCCAATATGGAAATATTGATATTACTGTTGTCGTTGCTATTGAAGATGGGCTTATGACCCCTATTATAAAAAACGCAAATCAGAAAAGTATCCTGCAAATATCAAGTGAGGTTAAAGAACTTGTCAAAAGGGCTAAATCTCAAAGACTAAAACCAGAAGAATATCAAGGAGGAAGCTTTGGCATTTCTAATCTTGGAATGTACTTAGTAAAGTCATTTTATTCAATTATCAATCCACCGCAATCCTGCATCATGGCTGTAGGTAGTATTAGAAGAGTTCCTATATGTGGCAAGAATGACAAATTAGAGATGAAAAGCATTATGACTGTTTCTTTATCCTGTGATCATAGGGTGGTAGATGGAGCAACAGTAGCAATGTTTTTGAATACATTGAAGGAATTTATTGAGAAACCATTGCTGATGACTTGTTATTAATTAGTAAGGAAAATATGCAAAAATTTGATTATGATGTTTTAGTGCTTGGTGCAGGTCCAGGTGGCTATGTTGCTGGTATCAGAGCTTCACAATTAGGCTTAAAAACAGCCGTGATTGAAAAAGAAAATCTAGGCGGAGTGTGTTTAAATTGGGGCTGTATACCAACAAAAGCCTTACTACGCAGTGCTGAAATCTTACATTATATCAAGAATGCAGAAGAGTTTGGTATTACCTGCAGGGGTTACAAAATTGATTTTGAAAAGATTATATCAAGGTCTAGGAAAGTTGCAAACAAGCTATCAAGTGGAGTTAGTCATTTATTAAAAAAGTCTAATGTTCAGGTGATTAATGGGCATGGCAGATTTGTGAATAAGAATTGCATAGAAGTTATAAAAGGCAAAGAGTCTTCCCAAATCACCGCCAAAAACATAATCATAGCAACAGGGGCAAAGCCCAAGTTCCTTGATGGTCTATCACCAAAGGATAGCAAGGTAATAATGGGGTATAGAGAAGCATTAATACCCCAAAAACTTCCTAAAAACCTATTGATTATTGGTAGCGGTGCAGTCGGCGTAGAATTTGCAAGCTTTTATAATGCTCTGGGTTCTAAAATAACTATTCTCGAAATTTCTGATAGAATTTTGCGTAGTGAGGATAAAGAAGTTGCAGAATTTGTACAAAAATCTTTTGAAAAACAGGGAATTAGGGTTTTGACATCAGCAGAAATCAAGCTATTTTCCATTCAGAAAAACAACACAATTAGTTTTGAAATAAACAGCAAGACAGAGGGCACTAAAGAATCATTTGATTCTATTATCTCAGCAGTTGGTGTTTCTGTAAATATTGAAGATATCGGGTTGGAAAACACAAATGTCAAAATTTCCGACCGCAAACACATTGAAACGAACGAGTTTTTAGAAACTGAGGAGAAAGGCGTATATGCAATAGGTGACGTGGTTGCTCCTCCATGGCTAGCACATAAAGCAAGCAAAGAAGCGGTGATATGTACAGAAGTGATTGCTGGTAAAAAACCAAAACCTATCAACACGCTTAATATTCCCAGTTGTACTTATTGTTATCCACAAATTGCCAGTATTGGTTTGACTCAGGAAAAGGCTGAATCTAAATATGGTAAAGAAGAAATTAGAGTTGGTAGCTTCCCATTACTTGCAAATGGCAAGGCATTGGCACTTGGAGAAAGTGATGGATTTATCAAAACCATATTTCACAAGAAAACAGGCGAATTGTTGGGAACACACATGGTTGGAGCAGAAGTGACAGAAATGATCTTTGGGCTTGCTTTGACAAAACAGCTTGAAGGTAATGAGTTGGATTTGATAAACACTGTATTTCCACATCCTACAATTTCTGAAGCTATACATGAATCTGTTTTAATTGCAGTAGGAAGAGGTTTGCATATATAGCATAGGTCATTTAGGTAATGATGGTATGGATAATCCATTATCATGAAGAAGCTTATATGGTACTATTACCAAACCTAAGCATCCATAATCAATATATTATAAATTGAATCTATAGTGATTTTATAAGAATACCTGTAATGGCAGCAAATTGTGGCGTGTCCTGGAGGATTTGAACCCCCGACCCACGGCTTAGAAGGCCGTTGCTCTGTCCAGCTGAGCTAAGGACACATGCCAATGTAAGCTAATTATTATATTGAAAAAAGTCAATACTCAATAACAACCAGTTGAAGCTGGTAGGTTGAGATAATCTAGGCTTACCTTCTAAAGAAGAACCAGAAGTTCTATATAGCAAAAGCAGGAAAGGTTGAGACATTTTATCTATTGCAAGTCCACATCCCACATTATTGTCATTGCGAGCCTGTGTAACGGGGGTGGCAATCCACCCTTCTGCCCTATCATTGCGGAACTCACAGAGTGAGTGTGACAATCCCTGGATCACCACGATCGCTGTTGCGATCTCGTGATGACGGGAATTATGAAGGCTTTTTATGTCTTAACCTTTCTTGCTTTTGCTATACATCTCCATAAAATACAATAATTGCTATAACTCCTTTATAAGATTGAAAATATTGCAAGATTTTAGTACAATAATTCAAACAGGTTTTTGGTATATTATTATGTCTGGTGCATCTGGAGGCTTAACGACAGGAGGTTCTATAGGGGGTGGTATGAATATTGATATTGTTGTGTTGCAGGACATGAACTTATCCTTTGAAAATTTGCAAAAATCAAAAAACCTTGGTGCAGTAACAGACCCCACTCCAGTTGGCACAATTAACAAATTGGCAAATTCAATTAAAGGAATGAAGGATGTTATTGCATTATCCTCACTAACTCCTACTACAAGTTTGTCTCCACCAGTTACACCAATAGGAGCAGGAACAAAAATTTCTGGCATAATGAACCGTAGAGGTTAGATAAAAATACAATTCATTCAATGACCTCAGAAGCTGAATTAATTAAATCCAGGTTATTGCTTTCTAAAATAATAGGTAGCAAAATACGCCTTCAGAATAAGGGAAGTTCAGGGTATGTTGGACTATGTCCATTTCATAAAGAAAAAACGCCATCGTTCCTTGTAAATGATGAAAGGGCTAATTATCACTGTTTTGGGTGTGGAGCTCATGGCGATATTTTTACGTTTTTAATGCAATATGAAGGCATGAATTACAAGGAGGCTTTGGAGCAACTTGCCTATATGGCAGGGGTTGAACTTGTGAAACAAAGCAGGAAAGCAAAAGCTCAAATGGAAAAAAATAAGATATTTTTTCAGATATATGAGAAAACAGCTGAATTTTATCACCAACAACTATTTTCAAAACTAGGCAAAAAAGCTCTGGATTATATTTTGTCTCGAGACATAACCTTAGAAATTATCAAAAACTATAGGTTAGGATTTGCTCCAAAAGATCCATCCCAGCTTATAGAATTATTATTAGAAGATTTTACTGAAACTGATTTATTTGCATCAGGGATTATACAAAGAAAAAATGACTTTACTTACGACCCATTTTATAATCGCTTAATATTCCCTATTCAGGATAAATCCGAAAAATTCATCGCTTTTGGTGGTAGAATAATAGATGAAGGACAACCAAAGTACTTAAACTCTGCCGAAAACCCTATATTTCAAAAGAGCCACCATTTATATGGATATAATTTTGCCAAAAATTATATATATAAGCAAAAAGAGGTTATAGTTGTTGAGGGGTATATGGATGTTATTTCTTTGGCAAATCAAGGGATATATAATGTTGTAGCTCCCTTAGGAGCAAATATAAAATTAAGTCAAATTGAAATGCTATGGACTGCTTGTCCAGAACCTACAATTTGTTTTGATGATGATGAAGCTGGACAAAATGCGACTATAAAAATAGCCCATGAAAGCCTAAAATATATCTCCCATAATAAATCTCTAAAATTTACAAAATTGGTACACGGCAAAGACCCAGATGAAGTCATAAGAAATAAAGGGGTCAAGTTTTTTGAACAGTTAGTAAAAGAAAGTATTCCTCTTGCCGATTACATATTTGATAATGAAGCTATTAAAACGATTTTAAATACGCCCGAAAAAAAATCTTTATTACTGGAAAACACATTGAAAATGGCAAATGAGATTTCTAGCCCTAGAATGAGAAACAATTATATATGGCATTTTAAAGACAAATATTATAATTTACTCCGTAACTTAAACCCTAACAAAGCTAAAGTTACAGGTTATCGTAGAGATGATACAATGATTAATGTAGTAGGAGTTAAGAAAGGTATGTTTGCGAGAAGAAAAAATGAAGATGAAGAAATAGTTAGCATCTTATACAATTATCCTGAATTACTTAACGATAACAAAATCATCGAGGAGTTTATTAGTATTAATCTACCTAATTT
>CAZJPD010000010.1:0-27745 GCA_964547795.1 uncultured Candidatus Midichloriaceae bacterium
TTTTAAAGATGGGAACAGAAAGAAGGATAAATTGAAGAAATTCACTCTTGCAGAACATTTATCAGAATTAAAATCTCGGTTAATTCAAGTTTTGCTTTTTTTTATTGTGACTACTCTGATAACTTTCCAATTTAGCTGGGATATTTTTGCAATTTTATCTAAGCCATTGATAAACTTAACAAAAGATGATGCTGGGTTTCATTTTATATATACAAAATTGACAGAGGGATTTATGACTGAATTAAAGATAGCCTTTATTTTCAGTCTTTTTTTTACTTCTCCTGTTTTCTTTTACCATCTTTATAAATTTCTTGCTCCAGGTTTATATAGGTATGAGAAAAATGTGATTGCTCCATATCTGCTTTTTCCCCCAATTTTGTTTTTAACTGGAGTGTTTACCGTTTATTTTGTGGTAATGCCAGTAACATGGAAGTTTTTTATCAGTTTTCAAAATTTAACTCCTGAAAATGGTGTGATGATTAGATTAGAAGCTAAAGTTAGCGAGTATGTTGATTTAATTATAGAACTTTTTACTGGTTTTGGTGTTGCCTTCCAATTACCAATACTGTTGATCATGCTAACAAAATTAAAAATAATAACAGCCTCCCAATTGATAAAATTTAGGAGATATTCTATTGTTTCAATTTTTATAGTAGCAGCAATACTGACACCACCTGATGTGTTTAGCCAAATAGTGCTTGCACTACCATTGATGTTATTATACGAAATCTCTATATTTTGTTGTAAAAGAGTTAAATCAGAATAATAGCTGTATGCACGATATAAGATTCATTAGAGAGAATAAGGAGCTATTTGATAAAGGAATGAAAGACAGGAGAATCCATCCTTGTGCGGATGAGATTTTGTTCATTGATAACACTGTAAGGCAAAATAAAACCAAGATTCAAACATTACAAAATGAAAGGAAACTGATTGCAAAAGAAATGGCAAGCTTAAAACCAAATGATGATCAATACGAAAAGCTAAAAAATAAGGGACATGATATTAAGCATAAGATTCATGTACTTGAGAAGCAAAAAAATGAAGCACAGGATAAGCTTAATAATTTTTTGACAACGCTTCCCAATATTTTAGAAGTAGATGTACCCCATGGAGAAAGTGAAGATGACAACCAAATAATCCGTATTGTCGGAAAACCTAAAGAGTTCGATTTTGATGTACGTTCTCATTACGATATTGGCGAAAGCTTGGGATTGATGGATTTTAATACAGCTACAAAAATCTCTGGCTCTAGGTTTGTAATTTTGAAAAGAGATTTTGTTAGGTTAGAGAGGGCTTTAGCAACCTTTATGTTGGACATCCATGCAAAAGAGTTTGGGTATGAAGAGGTATTTCCTCCTGCATTAGTGCTTGAAGATACGATGTTTAAAGCAGGGCAGTTGCCCAAATTTGATGAAGATTCATTTAAAACAACAAATGGCTATAGGCTAATTCCTACTTCTGAAGTTCCGTTAGTTTGCATGGTCTCCGACAAAATATTACTTGAGAATGAATTACCACTAAGGTATGTGGGATATACACAATGTTTCCGTTCTGAAGCTGGTAGTGCGGGAAAGGATACAAAAGGCATGATGAGGCAACATCAGTTTTCTAAGGTAGAGTTAATCAGTATTGTATTACCTGAAAATTCTAAAGATGAATTGGGGAGGATGACGAATGCTGCTGAGACTATATTAAAAAAATTAAAAATACCTTACAGAACATCAATGCTATGTTCTGGCGATACAGGGTTTTGTTCACAAAAAACTTATGATATTGAGGTTTGGTTACCTTATGAAAAGAGGTATAGAGAGATATCAAGTTGTTCTAATTGTGGAGCATTTCAAGCAAGAAGAATGAAAGCTCGCTATAAATCATCAAAAGACGGAAAAAATTATTTTGTACATACCCTCAATGGGTCAGGATTGGCAGTGGGACGAACAATGATTGCACTAATAGAGAATTATCAGAATGAAGATGGTAGCATAAGCATTCCAAGTGAGCTACAACCATATATGCAAAATCAAAAGATTATCAGTGGTGAAATATGACCGGTAAAATAAATATTGAATCAGAGTATGAATATGCAACTCTGAACAGAAAAATTATAGCGTTTGGCATTGATATAGTAATCATAACGCTTGTACTTTCGCCTATATTAAACTTGTTAATGATGCTTTTTTTGGATCAGATAACACCCAAGTTGTAGAAATAGAAAAGAGTTTTGGACAGAATAAAACTGTAGAAGTTTCAACACTGACTGACTATATATTTAATGTGATAAGTAGCACTAGATGGTTGATAGTACAGTTTTTAATGCTGTTTTTTGTAATACTGTATTTCGTATATTTTTGAGTGAAGATGGGGGCATCAATCGGCAAGTTGGTAATACGATGTAGGATAGTTGATGCAAATACATATCAAGCCATTACCATGAAACAGGCTATAATGAAAATGCTGGGTCATTTGTTAAACATATTAACGTTAGGGATTGGTTTGTTTATGGCGGATTTTACTAAAAGAAAGCAAGGCTTGCATGATAAAATAGCTAATACTGTTGCAGTTATTAGAAGGAAAAAGAAAATTGAGGCATAGTTGAGAAAGTAGTTGAAAAATCTTTCATTGGCGATAATGTTTTGATACCGTGCCCGTATGATGGAATTGGTAGACATAACGGACTTAAAATCCGTGGGGAGTTAATCCCTTGCCGGTTCAAGTCCGGCTACGGGTACCATTAATTTTTATTAGCCGATTGGTAATGAAGGAACAAAATCTTTATAAAAATCTAAGAAAAGGGGATAGTGAGGTTTATGAATCCATAAATTCAGAATTTGATAGGCAGCAAAATTCTATAGAATTAATAGCTTCAGAAAATATTGTAAGTAAAGCAGTTTTGGAAGCTCAGGGATCAATACTTACCAATAAATATGCAGAAGGATATCCAGGTAAAAGATATTATGGTGGATGCGAGTTTGTTGATGAAGTTGAAGAACTTGCAAAAGAAAGACTAAAGCGTTTATTTAAGGCAAATTTTGCAAATGTACAACCTCATTCTGGCTCTCAAGCAAATCAAGCTGTATTCCTGGCTTTATTAAATCCTGGCGATAAAATAGTAAGCTTATCTTTAGATTGTGGGGGGCATCTTACTCATGGTTCAAGAGTCAATATTTCGGGCAAATGGTTTGATGTTGAACATTATGGGGTAGATCATAAAAGCTATAGGTTAGATTATGATGAAGTTGCTAATGTTGCAAAAAATGCAAAACCAAAACTTATCATTGCAGGTGGTTCTGCATATCCAAGAAAAATTGATTTTCGCAAGTTTAAAAAAATTGCAGATGAAGTCGGGGCATATTTATTAGTAGATATGGCACATATTGCTGGAATTATAGCAGCAGGATTTCATCCTAATCCATTAAATGACTCAGATGTTGTGACTTCCACTACCCATAAAACACTTAGAGGTCCAAGGGGTGGGGTTATTTTGACCAATAATATAGATATCGCTAAAAAAATTAACTCTGCAGTTTTCCCAGGGTTACAAGGTGGACCATTAATGCATGTGATTGCAGCTAAGGCTGTTGCTTTTGGAGAGGCACTGCAGACTCAATATAAGGAATATATAAGGCAAGTACTCTCAAATGCAGAATGTTTAGCTAATACTCTGATTACTAGGGGTTACGATATAGTAACAGACGGAACCAATACCCATTTGGTTCTTGTAGATTTAAGGAAAAAAGGTATTAGTGGAAGGTTAGCTGAAGAAAGCTTAGAAAATGCAGGGCTTACATGCAATAAGAACAGCATACCTTTTGATACTGCAAAACCTTTTGTTACTTCAGGTATAAGACTAGGCACTCCTTCTGCAACTACTAGGGGATTTAAAGAGGATGAATTTATGTTAGTTGCGAATTTAATTGCTGACGTGCTTGACGCTCTTCCTGAAAATCAAGATAATAATTTTATAGCAGAAAGGAGGGCGTTAAGAAAAGTACGGGAATTATGCAATGAATTTCCTATATATAACATAGATGCTTCAATATGAATACTTTGCTTATTAGTCTTTTTGCCACTATAGCACAGTGGTAGTGTACTTCATTGGTAATGAAGAGGTCGCAGGTTCGATTCCTGCTAGTGGCACGCCAGTTTATCGCTATAGCACAAATCATTTAGGTAGTGACAGAATTTAGAGCAAAGGAAATAGCTTGAGGGAAGTCATCAAACTTATGAGCAACTTTTTTGATGAGATGCTTGATTTTAAACCAATATAGCTTAGTACACTTAGGTATCTACAGTGTTGCATCCTCGCTCATGTAGGAATAAACTACACTTTGCTCGTCGTTCCTCGTATATACCAAAGTGAAGCTAGCTATAGTGCCTAATAGGGTTTAAGTCAGGAGAATATGTAGGAAGGAATAATATTTTACATCCTGTAGCCTCAATCAAAAGGTTATTTTGGTAGTTTTGTGAAAGCTAACATTATCCATCACTACAGTTTGTCCCGCCCTTAATGCTGAGTAAAGTATGTTTTCTACATAAGTTTCAAAAACATTGGAATCACAATAACCTTCAAAACACGGAATAATAATAGAACAGAAAAAAAGCCACAAAGGGAGGGTGTTATTGATAAGGAAGCGGGGGTAAAGGTTGATAGAGATTACAATTTGAGTTTACAATATCCAGGAGTTGATATAGGCTATAAGATAGGTTAAGATTTTAGAGTTTAGGAATATGGTTACAGTTTTTGATTTAGCAAAATATATCTTATCTAAGCAAGGCTCAATGACAGCAATGAAACTGCATAAGCTTATTTATTATGCACAAGCATGGTCTTTGGTATGGGATGAAGAACCTTTATTTAGAGAGGAAATACAAGCATGGGTAAGTGGACCAGTAGTACCTGAATTGTACAATACGCACAGAGGGAGGTTCAAGCTTAGTGAAGTTGATGTCACTCCCTCTTCAAAAGAAGCTTTCAATAAAGAACAGAAGGAGACAATAGATAAAATACTTGAATGTTATGGAGGTATGCATGCACAACAACTTAGTGATTTAACTCATAGTGAACAGCCCCTTGGAAAAATGCAAGGAAGGGTTTAGGTACTTATGAACGGGGCAATCAAGTGATTAAAGATGCTGATATGGAGGAGTATTACAGTGCATTAACCTCTGCAAATAATGTCCAAAAAACATAAGCATAAAAAGAATATTAACCAAAAAACTCCGTATAGCGAGAAGAGAGATTTAATAGTTCAGCCAAAACAGCGGAAAATATACTATGGGGAAGGATATAACCCAGATGGGGCAATTTGCTGGCACGTAGGAAAATTTTTAAATGACACTAAGTGGGGAGTGAAAAAAGTGATCTAAAGGGTTTTTTGGAAAAAATAGCTAAATTTGAAACACAAAAGTACAAGGAGTTATTTAAAAAGAATTCTAGTCATCATCACAAAGTAGAAATTGATGATATAGACTCAAGTGCTAGAAAGTGGTTTAAAGAAAACAAATTAGAAGATACCGAATTATGGAGTATACGTGCTAATGGCAAGATAAGAATATGGGGTATTATAGTTGAGAGAAACATTTTTTCAATATTGTGGTATGATCCAAATCATGAAATCTGCCCATCTCAAAAGAAGTATACATAACATAGAATTTTAAACATAGCTAAAGAAAACTGGAGTTGTAAACTGAAAGTATAGCTTTGGTCATTTAGATAATAACTACGTTTTATTCTATAAAGGACAAGATATTTAGTGGACAGGTAAAATTTTTATTATATAGGGAATAAGGAGCATACCATGAGGCATTATTGTTCTTTGTTTAGTATTTTTAGTAAAATTTAAAAATTTACTTGTACAAATGACAAGTATGGGTTATACAGAAGATAGTAGGAAGTGATATATTCTACAATAAGGATGAACCTTTTTTGTAGTATGGTATCAAGTAAAGCAGGGGATTTTTGTGTAGTTATAGCGGTGCTGGACAAAGTGGATAAGTTAGAGTTTATAGGAACTCAAGCCACCGAAAGTGAAGCTCATAGCCTTAGAGCAGGAATCTACTACATGCTTATTATCACATTTCTACCAATAGTTTGTATCAACACTATTTTTAGAAATACCAGAGGTATAGCACGGAACAGTAAGGTTTGGACAATAATCATAAAAAAGCTTTCACAATTTCTTGTCATCACGAGATCACAACAGCGATCGTGGTGATCCAGAGATTGCCACACTCACTCTGTAAGTTCGCAATGACAGGGTAGGAGTGTGGATTGCCACGCCTATTATGTAGGCTCGCAATGACCAAGATGTACAGCTACAATAATGTCCGTACCTTAGTAAAATAAGCTATATATCTCAATATTTCGATGTTAAAGAAGATTTGTATTAAAGTTGAAAAGCAAAATTTAAACTTTTTAGATAATTAAAACGGGAGCTCATCAGATAAAAGCGAAGCCTGAATGTAATTAACTATAACGTTATGCCAGCAGGCATCTTAAAGCCTCTTAGAAAAGCATCAATATATATCATTTTCTTCCCTTGCCTTTGTAACAGAGTTGGCTTGATTATCCCTTCCTTACAAGCAATACTCAACTTATTATCAATAACTAACCCAGGTTTAAACCCATGTTTTAAGTTTTCAAATTCTGCTGTTATTATTTTTACAATTTCACCATTGTATGTGAAATATGCACCAGGTCCTGGGCTTAATGCCCTGATTTTGCAATTAACCTTCTTTGCTGATAGATTAAAATCTATCGCTCCCTCATTAGATGAAATTTTTTCTGCGTATGTAATGCCAACTTGGGATTGCTTTGTAAGTAAAATTTGGTTTCTTTCAAAGAGGTTTAATGTTTCTATAACTATATTGCTACCTATATCTGCACATTTATCATGCAATTCTTTTGCAGTTATTTTATCATCCAGCTGAATTTCTTCTCGTAGTATAATATCACCTGTATCTAATCCTTCATCCATTTTCATAATACAAACAGCTGTTTTTTCGTCTCCAGCTATTATAGTACGTTGTATAGGAGCTGCTCCACGCCATCTTGGCAAATCAGAAGGATGTATGTTGATAAACCCATACTTTGGTATTTGTAAAAACTCCTTTGGTATAATTAGTCCATAAGCAGCTACAATGGCGATATCTGCTTCCAATGAAGTAAATATTTCTATGTTTTCAGAAACACGTAACTTTTCAGGAGTGTAAATTTTTAATGAAAGTTTTTCAGCTAATAGATGAATTACGCTTTTATTTTCTTTTAATCCCCTACCTGAGCATGTAGGTGGTTTTGTGTATACAGCAACAATTTCATGATTTGTGTTAGTCAGAGATGACAGTGTTGGAACTGCAAATTCCGGTGATCCCATAAATACAATTTTCACAACTACTTGGAATGACTTATTTATCTTCATATTATAGTAAATCTATTTACACTTGCATATAAGATGATCAACTATCTCCACGATCAAAATACAATATTTAATTATTAAAAATTTTTTATTGCGTTTGTAGACAGGGAATAATCACATAATTTGGTATTAGCAATAACAAAAATTTTTGCATTGAAGCTACAAGAGCAACAACCCCCTTTTTTTGAACCATTTTACTTTGATGTATTGAAGTTACCTTATTAGCAAAAAGTACTATAGACATTTTAATTAATAGATGCTAGCCTGAAAAGCAACTTGTCTAGTGGAGTGTGAAAAATTGATATGATAAAAAATAGAAATAATATAAGCATGTTTGCATTTGTAATGCTAAATGTTGCAACTGTGATGAGCTTAAAAGGTATTCCATTACTTGCTGCAACGGGTGCTACAATGGTTTTTTATCTATTATTCTCGACTGTATTCTTCTTAGTGCCTTGTGCACTTGTAGCAGCGGAATTGAGTACAAGTTGGTCTAAACCTGGTGGTGTCTATCTTTGGGTGAAGTCTGCCTTAGGGACACGCTTTGGGGTTATTGCTGTATGACTACAGTGGATACAGAATATAATTTGGGTGCCAACAGCTCTTGCATTTGCTGCAGATTCATTTGCATATTCTCTGAATGCCCCAGATTTAGCGAAAAGTGGAACTTATACAGCTTTAATGATAATGTCTGTGTATTGGATTGCTATTTTAATCACTTTAAGGGGGGTTAAAGTTATCAAGTACTATAACTACTATAGGGGTTATAATAGGGTACTATTCTTCCAGGGATTTTAGTCATTGTACTTGGAACAGAATGGCTAATTACTGGCAGTCCTGGCAATATAGTGATCAACATTGACACAGTATTTCCAGACCTTTCTCACTTCAGCAACATATCTTTTATGGCTGGGATTGTACTCTTATTTGTAGGTATGGAAGTTAATGCTGTGCATATTAATGACCTAGAAAACCCAACAAGCCAATATCCAAAAGCTATCCTCTTATCAGTTGTAATTATTGTTGCAATCTTTTCTTTAGGTGCAGCATCTTTAGCATTGATTTTACCTAAGGACGATATCAGCCTAACTGCAGGCATTATGCAGGCTTTTCATTTTGTTCTTGCACAATATAATTTGCTATGGCTCGTTAAGATTTTGGGAGCATTTATCGCATTTGGCGTAGTTGCTGCAATAATAGCATGGATATGTGGACCAAGTAGAGGGCTATTAGTTGCTGCAGAAAATGGTGAAATACCACAATTTTTGGCTTACAAAAATAAAAATGATGTACAATCCAATATTTTAATTATGCAAGGCATAATGGTTACAGTACTTGCTTCTCTGCATTTACTTATCAAAAACATCGATGAAGTTTACTTTTTGCTAACAGTAATGGCAGTAACGCTTTATTTACTTATGTATTTTCTAATGTTTATTTCGGCTTTGAAGCTAAGGTACACAATGCCTGATATACAAAGAAAATACAAAGTGCCAGGAGGGATCGCTGGAATATGGTTAGTATGTGTGGTAGGCATACTTTCTGTAGTATTCGCTTTAGTTTGCGGATTTTTCCCTCCAGAACAACTTGGGATAGGATCACCTGAATTGTATTTAGGTATTATTATCACTGGGGTTGTAGTGTTTGTCTTAATCCCTATATTCATGACATCACCTAAAAAACCGTACCTAATAAAACTTCTTAACTTATTTAATGGGGGCAACATGATACAAAAAAAGATAGAAGGTCATATAACATTTGAAGAAAATGATTATTTACAACCTGTATATGCTTCAAGAAGTATGGCAAAGGCTGTTCCAAAATATAGACTTCCAGATACTGGTATGTCTCCAGATGAAGCCTATACGCTAATACACGATCAGCTTATACTTGATGGTAATGTCAAGTTGAACCTTGCTACCTTTGTAACAACATGGATGGAGCCTCAGGCACGTAAATTAATATCGGAAACTCTTGATAAAAACTTAATTGATAAAGATGAGTACCCACAAACTGCAAAGATTGAAGAGTATTACATTAAAATGATTACGAAGCTATGGAATACACCTAACATCTCAAACATAATTGGCTGCTCTACTGTGGGGTCAAGTGAAGCATGTATGCTTGCTGGTCTTGCAATGAAACGTAATTGGCAGCGAAGTATGAAAATAAAAGGAAAAAAGACAGACAAGCCTAATTTAATTATAGGAATTAATGCCCAAGTTTGTTGGAAAAAGTTTTGCAATTACTGGGAGATAGAAATGCGGACAGTAAAGTTAAAAAAAGGACGTTATATATTAAGTCCAGAAGAGGTAATAAAGCTATGTGATGAGAATACTATAGGGATTATTGGAATTTTAGGGAGTACATTAACAGGAGAGTATGAAGATATTGAAAAACTTGATCGCTTGGTAGATGAACATAATAGAAAACAGGGTATAATATTCTTATCCATGTGGATGCAGCAAGTGGTGGTTTTGTAGCCCCATTCATTGACCCCAAGCTTGTGTGGGACTTTCGTTTAAAATGGGTAAAGTCAATCAATGCGTCAGGACATAAGTATGGGCTAGTATATCCAGGCGTTGGATGGGCTATTTGGAAAGATAAAAAATACTTGCCAGGTGACATAATTTTCTATGTTGATTATCTAGGGAGGCAACTTCCTACATTAACACTGAATTTCTCTAAACCAGGCAATCAGGTCATAGCACAGTATTATAATTTTTTACGCTTGGGTTTTGAGGGATATAAAAAGATTCATAAAGCATCACAGCAAATAGCAGTGCATCTTGCAGAACAAATTGGTAAACTAGATGAGTTTGAGATAATTAGTAGAGGAAACCATCTACCAGTAATAACTTGGACTATCACGAAAGATGCACCATTTACGTTATTTGAATTATCAGATAGATTACGCCATACAGGGTGGCAAGTGCCAGCTTATCATTTCCCTGAAAATCTGAAAGATGTTCAAGTAATGCGTGTGGTTGTTAAAGAGGAATTTAGTAGAGAGATGGCAGATTTGTTATTTGAAGATATCAAGCAGGCTGTTAAATTTTTGACTAAGAAAGGTACTGAAGAGCATAAAAAGCTTGCCTTTCGCCATTAAGCTGTATATGGTAGCTTTGTTTGGTTAAGTTGGCATTGGGTTGAGTATACAAGTTTTTTATAGCTTATTTAGATAGAAACATTCTTCTTTAACGATATGCCTCATATTGTCATCATCTAAATGGACTATGCTCTATATACCTTAATCTAACCGCATTACGCTATAGCATATGTTAGAATCAAATAAAGTTAATTCATGGGCTTTCAAGGAAGCAATTGCAATATTAAAGAGTATTAATAATACAATGCCAGCAAAGGGGTATGTATTGTTTGAAACTGGATATGGTCCATCTGGATTACCTCATATAGGTACTTTCGGAGAGGTGGCAAGAACCAATATGGTTCGCAAGGCTTTTGAATATATTTCAGACATACCAACAAAGTTATTTTGTTTTTCTGATGATATGGATGGATTCAGAAAAATACCTGATAACTTGCCGAATAAGGAAGAGTATCGGCAATACTTGGATTTGTCTTTAACTCAAGTGCCTAGTCCTTTTAGCAGGGATGAAAGCTATGGAGAATATATGAACTCTAAATTAAGGGAGTTTCTGGATTCTTTTAATTTTGAGTATGAGTTTGTCAGTGCTACTCAGTGTTATACATCAGGAAAATTCAATGAATATCTCATAAAAATATTGGAAAAATACGATGAGATTTTGGATATAATGTTACCAACCTTAGGTAAAGATAGGAGAGAAACTTATAGTCCATTCTTACCTATATGCAAAGAAACGGAGAAAGTTTTACAAGCCAAAGTCATCAAGCGAGATTTAGAAAACAGGCAGATAACTTATTTAGATAAAAACAAAAAGGCTGTTACTATAAGCGTTCTGGATGGTAATTGTAAATTACAATGGAAGCCTGATTTTGCAATGCGTTGGGCATCATTTGATGTTGATTATGAGATATATGGCAAGGATGTACAAGCAAACGCAGATATTTATGATAAAATTTGCAGAGCATTGGGCAAATCTCCTCCTCAACAAATGTCGTATGAATTGTTTCTCGATGAAAATGGGCAGAAGATTTCAAAATCCAAAGGAAATGGTCTCACCATAGATGAATGGTTAAAATGTGGTAACCAGGCAAGTCTGAAGCTGTTCATGTATCAATCACCTAAAAAGGTAAAAAAGCTGTGTTATGATATCATACCAAAAACCTTTGATGAATACTTACAGTATCTTGATAGCTATAGCAAAGAGTCTGACAAGTATAAGAAATTATCCAATCCTATTTTTTATATTCACAAAAATAACAGCCCCAAGTTGAACCTTGGTAAAATTAGCTTCACTTTATTGTTGAATTTGGTAAATGCCTGTAATACTGACAACGAAGGGGTAATATGGAGATATATAAATAAATCTAATCCAGGATTAACTGGAAGTGAACAAGAATATGTGAATTTCATGCTGAGATATGCCATAAATTACTATCAAGATTTTATAAAACCTAAAAAGAAATATAAAATACCGACCCAAGAGGAAAGTACGTTGCTTCGTACGTTATTTGAAGTTCTAAAAGATATAGATGATGATGCAGAAAAGATACAAAATGCCGTCTATAAAATAGGTAAAGAGAATGATGTGCCATTAAGGCAATGGTTTCAATGCCTTTATGAAATTCTTCTAGGAACAACTGAAGGACCTAGAGTTGGAACTTTTATTAAATTTTATGGAATAAAGGAAACTCGGCAACTAATACTAGAGAAAATAAAAAGGTAAGAAAGAATTAGCTGAATTATGGGAGGAAGGAGTGTCGCTACATATAATATAGTCAATTAGCATAACTTTATAGTTCATTGACTATAACAAAACAGCATATTGCTTAAAAAGCATAACAATGCTAGATTGGCTTAAAATAAATACTGTTTATTCTGTATGCTTGAATTTGCTGAAGAAAGATCAAATGAGCCAGGGGGTGATTTTGAGTTATATAGATGCTATGCTATAATGAATTGTGCAAAAACGTACCTTAAAGGATTAAATCCTGCCAAAGCGATGGGATCAAGGATGTAAATAATAAAAGTAATAATATGATTATGAGAGATAAAATTTTAGCTATAATGCTTTTTTTAATATTAGTTAGTTGTAATACCAAGAATAACAGGTTGAACATCAAAACTACCACCGAAGAGCAACTATATGAGCAGGGGATAAAAAAAGTAAAATCTGGGGATTATCACAATACCATAAAAACGTTAGAAAGATTTGAAGAAAGATATCCAGCATCCAGGCACTATGCTGATGTATTAATCTTAAAAGCATATTCTTCGTACTCGGAAGATAAATACACGGAAGCAATACTAACAATAGAAGATTTTCTTCAACAATTTCCTGTACATAAAGAGGTTGCTTATATGTACTATCTAAAATCAATGTCAAATTATAATCAGATTATGGATGTTGGAAGAGACCAAGGATTTGCAATCTTGGCAAAAGAAGGGTTTGAGATGTTAATTAATTTATACCCATACTCAAAGTACGCTAGTGATGCCAAGTGGAAATTAGAATATATAGATAATATACTCGCAGGAAAAGAGATGGATATAGGGCGTTTTTATTTGCGTACTAATAAACATATATCTTCTATAAATAGATTTAAAAATGTAATAGAAAATCACCAGAATAGTATGTTTACACCTGAGGCATTATATAGGCTTACAGAGGTATATTTTATTTTAGGTGTGAAAAAAGAAGCAATAAAATATGCAGCGGTACTTGGTTATAATTATCCGAAAAGTATTTGGTATTGCAAAGCATACAATCTTCTTGTCCAGAGTAGCACAAAATGAAAAGATTTGCCTTTAAAACAAATTTCCAATATTTTTGATTAAATGAAGCTTAGTAGTCTTGTTTCAGGTTCAACTTGTCCTATTCATATCATAGGCATTGGTGGAATAGGCATAAGTGGTTTAGCCAAATTACTGCATCAAAATAATTACATAGTTCAAGGATCAGATATCCAAGAGAACCAGCAAACAAAAAGCCTAAGGAGGTTAGGGATTAAAATATTTATTGGTCATAATGAAAGTAATATTAATGGGAGTACTCTAATCGTAAAATCTTCTGCTATTAAGAACAATAACCCGGAAATACTAGCCGCCAAAGATAAGTCAATACCTGTTATTTTGCGTGCAGAATTACTCTCTAATATGCTCCTAGACCGATATAATATATGTATTACTGGCACACATGGTAAAACTTCCACCACTTC
Source organism: uncultured Candidatus Midichloriaceae bacterium (assembly GCA_964547795.1). GTDB lineage: Bacteria > Pseudomonadota > Alphaproteobacteria > Rickettsiales > Midichloriaceae > CAZJPD01. The sequence continues at coordinate 13,743 of CAZJPD010000010.1, forward strand.
TTTGATGTATTCAATGTTTCAGTACCTCAACAAAAACCCTACAGTAATTTGTGGTGGAATAATTAATGCGATCAACTCTAATGTTTACAAAGGGAAGAGTAATATCAATATTGTTGAAGCAGATGAGTCTGATGGCACTTTTTTAGTTTTACCAACAAATATAGGGGTGATTACTAATATAGATAGCGAACATTTGGATTATTATAGAAGTATCGAAAACATTATTAAGGCATATAAACTCTTTATCGATAAGGTGTTATTAAGCGATTTACTCGTTGCCTGTGATGATTGTAAATACTTGAGTAAAATCAATGCAACTTATCTGAAGCATCCTAAGTACGTTACTTATGGATTAAATTCCAGAAATGCTGACATAAGGGCAGTAGATATTAAAAATACTGATAAAGGTTTAGTATTTGACGTACTGCTTTCTAAAAAGTTTCAACAAAAAATCCAACAGAACTTAAGTATTATGCAAGGTGTTATGCTTAATAGCTTTGGCATGCATAATATTTTGAGTGCTTTAGCTTGTATTGCTGTTGCTCTTTTCAAGGGGGGAAAGGAAAAAACTATAAAAACAGCATTACTTAAAACACAGGGGGTTCAAAGAAGGTTTACTGTTATAGGAGAGGCAAATGGAGTAACTTTTGTGGATGATTATGCTCATCACCCACGTGAAATTCAAGCCACTTTAGAAATGGCAAAAGTATATGTTGCTCAAAGTAATGGAAAAGTTTTTGCTGTTTTTCAACCTCACAGATATTCGAGATTTAAGGAATTGTACGACCAATTTTTAAAATCATTTGAAGCAGCAAACTACTTATTGGTATTAGATGTATATTCTGCTGGGGAAAAAGAAATACCTGAAGTAAATAGCAAAAAGTTTGTAAATGAAGTTGATGAAGGTATAAAAACATTTTATTGCAAAAATGGTATTCAGGTAACAGAAAATATAAAAAAGCACTGCAAACCCAGAGATTACATAATATTCATGGGAGCTGGGAATATTTCAGAGATTGCTTATAAGGTGTTTTCTAGCATTGATGCTTCTGTTTAAAAATGTAAAGTAGGTCTGTCTAAAAAAGAAAAAAAAGATGATATGAGATAATGGTATCGTTATTTATGAAAGGAAGATATTCCTTGAGTTATAGAGAAATAGAGGATGCTGAAAGCAGCAAAGCTAAAATGGGTGGGTTGAGAGGAGTAGATATAGATCATGCAACATTACAAAGATGGGTAGCGAAGTTTATGCCATTACTTGAATGTAAGTTTAGAAGAAGAAAAAAGCCAGTAAATAGCGGTTGGAAAATGGATGAGACCTATATTAAAGTTAAGGGTAAATGGGCACATTTATGCAGAGCTATTATTTTATTGCATTTCTTCTTCGAACCTATGTTTGCTTAGTAATACCATATTTATTATGGTTATTATGGTAATTGGGTATAATTCCTTATCTCTTGGAGAACTGGAATTTTTTCCTAGCCTTGGGCTGACCATATTTTTTTCTTTCAACCTTTCTGCTATCTCGAGTCAAGAACCCACCACTTCTCAGTGTTTTACGAAATTCTTCACTCACTTGATTTAAAGCTTTACTGATACCATACCTAATTGCACCTACTTGACCAGATAGACCACCACCTAGAACTTTACACTCTACATCATACATACCTTCAGCTTTAACTATGCCAAAAGGCTGATTGATTATCATTCTATATAAAGGTCTTTGAAAGTATTCTGTAAGATTTTTCCCGTTTACAGTAATTTTTCCTGAACCTTTATTAATCATCCAAACCTTTGCAATGGACATTTTTCTTCTACCAGTTGCATAAAATTTTGTTACTTCAAGCTTGGTAGTAGCCTTAGATTTAGTATTAGCTTTCATTTTAGCCTCAACTTTAGGTCCAACACTAATCTTTGCTTTGGTATTAGCTTTAGACCTAGTAGCGACTTTCGTTTTAGTCTTAATTTTTGCTTTCACCCCCTTTTCCATGACTTATTTTTTTATTGGGTTTATCAACTTGGGTTTTTGTGCTATATGGAGATGATTTTCACCAGTATACACATAGAGATTTTTGAATTGCTGTCTCGCTAAAGGACTCTCTTTCGGAAGCATCCTTTTTACAGCTAGTTTCAGTACCCTTTCAGGATATTTACCACATAATACATCATTTACTGTTGCTTTCTTAACCCCCCCAGGGAAACCAGTGTGCTTATAATATACTTTCTGTTGTAGCTTTTTGCCAGTTAACTTTACCTTTTCTGCATTGATAACTACTATATTATCCCCACAGTTTATATGGGGTGTATAAGAAGGCTTATGTTTCCCACGGAGGATTTTTGCTATTTGTGCACATAATCTGCCTAAAACTTGATCCTTTGCATCAACTAACAACCAACTTTTTTGTATATCAGAAGGATTTGCAAAGTAAGTCTCTGACAATCTTTTGCTCATTAAACTATACTACTTTCTACTATAGTGAAATGATACATAAAAATTACGTTATTACAACTCATTAATTACAAATTTCAGGAGGAATGTTTGAGAAAAGATATAGCATAGGCAGTTAGGTAATACATTCAGTGGTATAGTCAACTATTACGGTAATTGACTATATTACTAAATTTTTTTATCTTTCTCGTTTCCTGCGGAGCAATTAACACTATGTTTGTCGACAAATTGTATTATTGCCATAGGAGCACAATCACCTTGCCTAAATCCTGACTTAATGATTCTTGTATAACCACCACTTCTATCTTTATACCTAGGAGATAAAATAGTTAGTATCTTATCTGCCCCTTGCTTTCCCCCTCCCAGTTTTGATACAAGTTTTCTCCTTGTGTGTAAGGAGTCATCTTTACCTGCAGTTATCAATTTTTCCACTATGCACCTCAGGTCTTTAGCTTTTGGTAACGTAGTAGTGATTTGCTCATGACCTATCAAAGATTTACAAAGGTTTCTAAGTAAACTTGTTCTATGAGCACTTCTTCTTGAAAATTTTCTTTTATTTTTTCTATGTAGCATTTTCTGCAAAAATCAATTGTTTTACTCAAGATATTTTTTAGCCAGCTCCTCTATATTTTCTGGTGGCCATTCTTTAATACCCATACCAAATTTTAATCCTATATCTGCAAGAAGGTCTTTTATTTCATTGAGAGATTTTTTACCAAAATTTGAAGTTTTAAGCATCTGTGCCTCAGTTTTTACAACAAGGTCTCCAATGTATGATATGTTGTCATTTTTTAAACAATTTTGAGAACGAACAGACAATTCCAAATCGTCAACTTTTCTAAGTAAGTTAGGATCAAAAGGAAGACTTATTTCCTCAGGTTTTTTAACTTCTACAACCTCTTTGAAATTGATAAATACCTGTAGTTGTTCTTGAAAAATTTTAGCAGATAATGCCAAGGCTAAATCTGGTTTTATAGAACCATTTGTTTCCACGGTCAGCAATAACTTGTCATATTCAGTGCTAGATCCAATGCGACTACTTCCTATATCAAATGAGCATCTTATAATGGGTGAAAAGATAGAGTCTAGTGATATGAACCCATTACCATAAGCTAATTTTTTATGCTCACTAGCTGTTTTGTACCCTTTGCCAGAAGTTACAATAAATTCCATATCCAGTTTTATATTTTGAGTAATATTGCATATCACAAAGTCCTTGTTGACTATTTCTAAATCACCCGCAGTTTTTATCATGCCAGCGGTTATAGCCCCTTTTTTAGAGGTTTTTAATGTAAATTTTTTATTGTCAAAACCCGTACTACCCCTAATAACTACGGATTTTAGATTTAAAATAACTTCTACAACATCTTCCTTAATCCCATCAACCACAGAATATTCATGTTCCACCCCATCTATTCTCACCGCACATATGGCTGTACCCTGTAGAGAAGAAAGTAAAATCCTTCTTAAAGAATTACCAAGGGTTACACCAAATCCTTTTTCTAAAGGTTCTATGTTAAAAATAGAGGTATTTTTTGTAGGTTCTTTTACACTATAACCTTCTGGTTTTATTAAATCAACCCAGTTTAAAGAAATATTTGCACCTTGTGTTTCTTCTTGCATTTATAGTACCTTAAAATAAATTTAAACCCTTCGCCTTTTAGGTGGTCTAACACCATTATGTGGGATAGGAGTAATATCTTTGATTGTGGTGATATTAAGCCCTACAGTTGCCAATCCCCTTACAGCTGAATCTCTTCCATTACCAGGTCCCTGGATTTTTACTGATATAGTCTTCATCCCAAATTCCATAGCTTTCTTAGCTGATTCCTCTGCTGTTACCTGAGCAGCATACGGAGTAGATTTACGTGAGCCTTTAAATCCATTGCAGCCTGCTGAAGACCACACTATAACAGCACCTTGTAAATCTGAAATCGTTACTATCGTATTATTAAATGTTGCCAAGATATGTACTATCCCTACTGTAACATTTTTCCTTTTCTTTGCTACTGTTTTTTTGCTCATACTATTTATTATTATTTGTTACCTTCTTCTTACCAGCAATTGCTACAGCCTTCCCTTTTCTTGTCCTAGCATTAGTATGGGTTCTCTGACCACGTACAGGAAGTTTTCTTACATGTCTTATTCCCCTATAGGATTTCATATCAATAAGATTTTTGATATTCATGGAGACTTCCATACGCAAATCACCTTCTACAGCGTAAGATGCAGCTATTGCTTCTCTGAGCTTTCTTATATCCTCATCAGATAACTGGGAAACCCTTAAATTATGATCCACACATGCCTTCCTACATATCTGTAACGATCTATTCTTCCCAATGCCATATATATAAGTCAAAGCTATACCTACTTTTTTCATTGTTGGAATATTTATCCCAGCTATACGTGTCACAAAAAACCTCTTTACGATTATTATAGTCGTTCCAATGGCAGGGATTTTATAGATTAAAATTGTTAAGTCAAGTAAGGAAGTAAAACCTTGTCTATTTTTCTTTGTTTTCTATCATTTTTATTATTCTATAGGCTATACTAAATTCCGAAAATAACGAGACAAAAACATGTTTTTTATTTGTATCATTTCTACCTCCGCAACTAATAAAACAACAGAATCTAAAAATTTACCCATCTATACTTGAAATTAAAAAATCACTACATATATAATTCATACGTAAGTTTAATTTATTTTGAGGTATAAAAATGAAATTTCAACCATTGCATGATCGAGTTCTAGTTGAGAGGCTTGATCAAGAAAATAAGACAGAAAGCGGAATAATTATTCCCGATACAGCAAAGGAAAAACCTATGCAAGGACTTATTATAGAAGTGGGTTCAGGTGCAAGGGATGAAAAGGGAAATATCACTCCTTTAGATGTTAAAGTTGGGGACAAGATATTGTTTGCCAAGTGGGGTGGTACAGAAGTCAAACTGAAAAATAAAGAGTATCTTATCATAAAAGAATCGGATATTCTAGGAATAATTAAAGAATAATTTACAATAGGAGGTTAGAAATGACAGCAAAAAAAATTGACACAGGAAGTAAAGCAAGAGACAAATTGCTAACAGGTATAAAACTTTGTGCAGATACGGTAGGCACAACTTTAGGTCCAAGAGGTAGAAATGTCATTATTGAAAAGTCTTTTGGTGCACCAAAAATAACTAAAGATGGCGTTACCGTAGCTAAGGAAATTGAACTAGAGGATAAGATTGAAAATCTTGGGGTTCAAGTATTAAAAGAAGGTGCAAATAAAACCAATGATAGAGCTGGGGATGGCACAACAACTACAATAGTTCTCGGTGAAGCAATTGCCCGTGAAGGGGTAAAATCCATTGCAGCAGGCATGAATCCCATGGATTTAAAAAGAGGTATTGAAACAGCAACTGAGAAAGTACTTCATGAAATAAAGAAAGCATCGAAAAATATTTCTTCATCAGCTGAAATAGCTCAAGTTGCTACAATTTCAGCAAATGGCGATGCAGATATTGGAGCAAAAATCGCTAAAGCTTTTGAAAAAGTTGGTAAAGATGGTGTGATCACTGTTGAAGAAGCAAATAAAAGTGATGAATTTGAGGTTGATATTGTTGAAGGTATGAATTTTGATAGGGGGTACTTATCTCCATATTTTGTTACAAATTCAGAAAAAATGACATGCGAGCTGGAAAACGCACATATTTTAGTGTTTGAAAAGAAAATCAGCAATATTCAGCAAATGCTCCCACTACTTGAATCTATAGTGCAGTCATCTAAACCATTACTAATTATTGCAGAAGATGTTGAAGGAGAAGCACTTGCAACACTTGTTGTAAATAAATTAAGGGGTGGATTAAAAGTAGCTGCTGTTAAAGCTCCTGGCTTTGGAGATAGAAGAAAAGCTATGCTTGAAGACATTGCTATATTAACTGGTGCACAGCTTATTAGTGAGGACTTGGGGCATAAGCTTGAAAATGTCAAAATAGATGACCTTGGTAGTGCTAGAAAAATTTTAATCTCAAAAGACGATACTACTGTTGTAAGTGGAGCTGGAAATAAAAATGAGGTTAAAACCCGTTGCGAACAAATTAAAGTACAAATTGCGGAAACCACATCTGATTACGATAAAGAAAAACTTGAGGAAAGACTTGCTAAGTTAGTTGGTGGTGTTGCTGTACTTAAGGTTGGTGGTATTACTGAAGTTGAGGTGAAGGAGAAAAAAGACAGAGTAGAGGATGCTTATCACGCAACAAAGGCAGCTATAGCAGAAGGTGTAGTACCAGGTGGTGGGTGTACTCTTTTATATGCTTCTAAAGTATTGGATGGTATGAAAGGTAAAAATCCTGATGAATCTGCGGGTATAGTTATTGTAAAAAAAGCTCTTTCTGCTCCAGCTCGTAAAATACTTGAAAATGCAGGACTGGAAAGTACTCTTATTATTGAAAGGTTATTAGAACAAAATAAAGTCAGTATGGTATATGATGCCCAAAATCACAAGGTAGTAGATGCCTTTAAGGAAGGTATAATTGACCCTACTAAGGTTGTAAGGAATGCTTTACAAAGTGCTGCTTCAGTTGCTTCGTTGTTAGTGACTACAGAAGCCATAGTTGTTGATAGTCCAAGTAAAAAGGATGATTCAGCAGGAGCTATGCCTAACATGGGAGGCATGGGTGGTATGGGAATGTAATCATACACTATGCAGGAAATTAAGCTTCGAGAAAAACTCTCGAAGCTTTTTTTTTGCTTGGTGCAAAATCCATGAAAAAAGTTTACAAATTTGCTCAAGTTGTATACCTCGACCCTGCTGTTTTTAGTATCAATTTGGCAGATACTATGAAACCAATAATTTCAGTAGATTGTTTTATGAATTTAACAGGATGTTGCAGTAAAATTTCTAAGAGGTACTTGTATTAAATGTTAGGATATTTAGCAAAGAAAATTTTTGGTACTAGAGGTGATAAGATATTAAAGTCATTAAAACCTATTTTAAAAGAAATAAATGTCTTAGAGGAAAGGATTAGGGCACTTTCAGATGATGAGTTAAAAGCAAAGACTTTAGAATTTAAGAAAAAACTTGGCAGGGGGCAGAGTTTAAATGAAATTTTAGTTGAAGCTTTTGCAGTAGTTAGAGAAACAGCAAAAAGAATATTAAATGAAAGGCATTATGATGTACAGATTTTAGGTGGTTTAGTACTTCACAATGGCATGATCACTGAAATGAAAACTGGTGAGGGAAAGACATTAGTATCCTCGTTGCCTGTGTATTTAAATGCTTTATCAGGTAAAGGGGTGCACGTAATTACAGTAAATGATTATCTTGCAAAAAGGGATTCAGAGTGGATGGGAAAAATATATAAATTTCATGGATTAAGTGTTGGCTGTTTAGTCAATAATATACCTGAAGAAGAAAGAAAAAAGGTATATGAATGCGATATAGTTTACGGAACTAATAATGAATTTGGATTTGATTATTTACGGGGTAATCTTAAACACGATATTGAGTCAATAGTACAGAGAGAATTTAATTTTGCGATTATTGACGAAGTAGACAGCATATTGATTGATGAAGCTAGAACCCCACTTATTATATCAGGATCATCATTTGATAGCTCTGAGCTATATGTAAAAATAAACAGCATAATTCCATCACTACAAAAGGATGATTATGAATTAGATGAAAAAAGCAGGACAGTCGTCTTTACGGATAAGGGAAATGAATGTGTAGAGGAGCTGATGAAGAAAAGGGGACTAATAAAGCAGGATAGTAGTCTTTATGATATAGAGAACATGAGCATCGTACATCACTTAAACCAGGCGATTAAAGCACATAAAATATTTAAGTTAGATACGGATTACATAGTAAAAGGTGGTAAGGTATTAATCATTGATGAATTTACAGGAAGAATAATGGATGGGAGAAGGTATTCAGAGGGATTGCACCAAGCCATTGAAGCTAAGGAAAATGTGCAAATTCAAGAGGAAAATCAGACATTAGCTTCTATTACATTTCAAAATTATTTTAGGATGTATCCCAAGTTAGCTGGGATGACGGGTACTGCAATTACAGAAGCTGGTGAGTTTTTAGACATTTACAATCTTGAGGTTGTACCAATCCCAACTAATATGCCAATAAAAAGGGTTGATGAACACGATGTTATCTATAAAACAGAAAAAGCTAAGTATGATGCGATTATTGAAGAAATTAAAAAAGCTTATCAAAAAAAACAGCCAATTTTGATTGGAACTGTAAGCATTGAAAAATCTGAAATAATTTCAAGATTCCTTAAAAAGGAAGGAATTAAACATAATGTATTAAATGCAAAATATCATCAGACAGAAGCAGAAATTATTGCACAGGCTGGAAAAGTAGAAGCTGTAACCATAGCGACAAATATGGCAGGGCGTGGTACAGATATAAAATTAGGTGGTAATGAAGGGGTGATTATAAATAAAGCTAAGGCAGATAATATGACAGAAGCAGAAATAGAAAAAATCAGATTGCAATTTGAAAGGGACAAGAAGGAGGTTCTGGAAAGTGGTGGCTTATTTGTGATAGGTACGGAAAGACACGAGTCCAGAAGGATAGATAATCAGCTTAGAGGAAGGTCTGGAAGGCAGGGAGACCCTGGTAGAACGAAGTTCTTTTTATCATTGGAAGATGATTTAATGAGGATTTTTGGTTCTGTCAAAATTGGAAATTTTCTAGGCAAATTAGGGTTAAAAGATGATGAGGCTATTGAGCATCCCTGGATTAATAAATCTTTAGAAAAGGCTCAACATAAAGTAGAGGCTAGAAACTATGAAACCAGAAAAAACCTTCTTAAATTTGATGATGTAATGAACGAGCAAAGAAAGGTAGTTTACCAACAGAGAATAGATATCATGAAAGAAACAAAGTTTGATGATATACTCAAGGAAAAGGTTTTGCAGTTTAATAGTCATCTAATTGACAAATTTATTCCAGAGAAATCCTATCGGGAGGAGTGGCAAGAAAAGGAAATTGCCCATGAAATACATAGGGTGTATAACGTAGGCTTTGATTTTCCAGATACAAGGGAATGTGTCATTGCTAAAGTTAATGAGTTGAGTATGAAAGTTATCAATGATAAAAAAAATGAATTTGGAGAAGAGATTTTCAATGAGGCATTAAAAAGAATTTTCCTGATGACCTTAGATCAGCTCTGGAAGGAACATTTGCATTCACTTGATAGGCTTAAGGCTGGTATAAATTTGAGAGCTTATGGGCAAAAAGACCCGCTAAATGAGTATAAGTTTGAAGCATTTAATCTATTTGAAAATATGTTTTTGGAATTGGATGAGCATATTATAACAGCTATTACAAAAGTTCAAATTTCACACGAATTGCCTAGTTTAGAGGATTCAAACTTGACAAATGCCACTGAGACCAAACGCAATATCAATTCTCTATTAGATGCTGATAAAAAATCACAGAAATCATCACCTTATATTGGGGACAATGTTCAAGAAAGAAATCCACAAGATCAGAATACTTGGGGAAAGGTCTCAAGAAACGAATCATGTCCATGTGGCTCAAACAAGAAGTATAAACACTGCCACGGGAGTATTATGTAAGGTAACGTTATAGTCAATCAGTGTTGTAGTAGTTGAGATTTAATCTGACAACTTTATTGAACCCATCTATGCAAATCATACAACTTAGGATACTGTCACTTCAATGCCTTTCTTCACTTCTAATACCAATCACCAAAAATAAATAGATATATAAATTTAAATTTTGTTTTTTTAACTTTAACACAAACTTCTCTTATAGCATATATCACTAAGATATAGGTATTTTAACTTTTTTATTCTGTCATCATGAGATCGCAACTTCTTACCCCCGTCATCACGAAGGAGCGATAGCGACTGTGGTGATCCAGAGATTGCCACACTCACCTTGTGAGTCCGCAATGACAAGGCAAGAGGGTGGATTGCCACGCCTTTTGCACAGGCTCGCAATGACGGGGAATATGGATATAATAACGTCTCTACCTCAGTGGTTTATGCTATAATGTCGAGATATTAAGGGGGTTTTTGTTAATTGGTAAAAAAGAAAAGTTAATTCTTAGATGTTTATTTATTTTTGATGATTGGTATTAGACAGGTCTTCATTATAGAAGCATCACCTGAGGAAACTGTAATGACCTTCTTTGCCTTTTTTCCCATTTCAGTTTCTAATAACAGATGACCTGTTTCATCAATGCCCTTATATGAACCTTGTATTGTATTGCGACCACTTTTTATGCTGATATTTTTACCAACAAGATAATCATATTTATTCCACTCTGGTATAAAATGCCTAAAACCCCTTGTTTCAAATTCATTAATGTTTTTCATAAGGTTGTTAATTAACAAAATGCAGATTTTATTTCTATCAAAGTCTTTTGAGGTTATTTTTTTTAGGGAAGTCCAATTATTAAGGATATTTTGTGGTAATTCTGTCATATTAACATTTAACCCTATACCTATCACTGCTTTGCATTCACCATCATTTTTTTCTATGGTTTCTATTAGAATTCCAGAGATTTTATGATCTTCAAAATATACATCATTCGACCATTTGACTTTAAATTTTTGAGGTACGTCTAGTGTTAATAAAGTTTTTAAAACGCTCAATGCCATAACCATGCTCAGTCCACTAAGTTCAGACTGCTTCTTTTTGAAACTATGGGTTATGGAAAGATAAATGTTTTTAGCATATGGAGAATACCAATTCCTTTGTAATCTACCCTTTCCCCCAGATTGATGTTCTGCAATGCAAACATGATATTCATACTGGGAATTATCAATTGTTTTCAAATATTGATTTGTGGAGTCAATGGATTCAAAAACCCCTATCTTGACTGCATCAAAATCAACTTCTCTTTGGATTTTGACTTGATCTATATAAAAAGTCACAGCTTAAAAAGTCATGGTTTAAAATATATCTCTGACACGTATCTCCTCCCTTTTCTCCCCTTTTTAATTGCACAATTATATTCACTACCCGCATGATGTATTTTTTAATCTGATCTTGGTGGTAAGCCAAGACCTGCCTGCATCACCATTAATTTTAACTGTTCAATAACCATCATAGGTGCATCAGCATGCAACGTAGAAATTGAGCCTGGGTGTCCAGTATTAATTGCCCTTAAAAAACTAAATACCTCTACTCCTCTCAACTCCCCAACAATTATTCTGTCTGGTCTCAGTCGTAGGCAGGCTTCTATTAAGTCTTGTGTAGTCACTTTTGCTCTACCTTGTCCGCCCTTTGATGCGAGTAAATGCAACCTGTTTGGATGGTTATTCAAAACTATTTCCCTTGCATCTTCGCAAGTAATTAACCTCTCATCAGATGGGATTTCCTGCAACATTACGTTTGTAAAAGTTGTTTTACCTGTGGATGTCCCACCACTGACTATTACATTCTTCTTGTAGATCACTGCATGCCGAAGAAATTCTTTTATCTTTTTTTCTTTTAAGTAGTTATTTAGAATCTCGTTATTTTTATCAATCACTTTTTCTGTTGCAGTATTATCAAAAGCTCCTAACTTCTCATACATATTCAGGTCTAAATTCATCGAAGAAGGTTTTCTGATAGAAATACCTATGGTGCCAACCTCACATGCTGGAGGAACAACAATTTGTATTCTAAAACCATTAGGTAAAGTGCCTGATAATAAAGGGTTTTCCTCACTAATATTTTGCTCTGTTGATTGTGCCACTAATAAAGCTAATGATTTCAAATGCTCAAAATTGAGCTGTGGCATATTTTCTCTTCTGATTTCCCCATTTTTCTCCACCCATGCTTCAAATGGTCTATTAATAGAGATTTCATTTACTCCATCTTCCTCAAAAACAAGATAAAGTGGCTTTAAGTATGTTTCAAGGGCTGTTACGTTTAATGTCATTTACACATCATTTATATACATTCCTTTTTTGCAATGCTGATTGAGGTGGAAAAATTAAATCTTTTTGCACTAAAACATTAATTGCTGTACCTTGATTTATGGTAAGTGTTGGCTTAGTAGAAAAGGAGTCTTGTACCATCCCCTTTGTAAGATCACTGAATTGCTTTGTACTATCTTTAATAGCCTGTTCTGTAGGATCAGCATCGGTTGTTGTAACAGTAATTGATCCATCTTTATTGGTAGTTGTACTACTACTGCTACTTTTAGGGTCATTGGTAGCTTTTTGTGCAGCTTTTGCGGATGCTACAGGTATCACATATGAAACTAAAAAAGCATTGCCTAATTTTCGCCAAAAGTGATCATGAACACCCCCAGCAACACCAGTCCTACCCAGTGTATCGACTCCAGGTGATGCTACCCCTATATCTATGCCATCAGGTCTTATCAATCTCTCCCACATTACTGCCACCCTAGTCTGACCTCCTTTTGCAGTAGCAGTATATTGTCCTATTAACCCAGAACCTTTCGGAATCATTATATCAGTACCTCTTTCAGCATAAACATCACGGGTTACTATAGCTCTTAGCATTCCAGGTATATCTGTGTTGATGGCTGTTTCTAAGATTGCATATACTATTTTGCCCTGCAAAATGGTTCTATTCAAATGGTTAACAGCTGTTGCCTTAACTTTGGGAAATGTGGTATCACCAAGTGTTTCTCCATCTAAGCTACCATCACCAAATCCTAGAAATTCTGAAGAACTTTTTTAGTCTTTTCCTTTTCTTATCCCCATCTAATATTCCTCCCTTTCCACTACCACCTCCCTTGACCATAATTCCAGCTTTCATTCTTGCCTCGGCCTCTCTTTGCTTCTGTTTTTCCCCTTCACTATCATCAGAAAAGGGGGAATGGAATTTTATCCCACCTGACTCCTGCTGACTGCTTGTTTTTGGCAGAGATTGAGTGGATAGAGATGCGGGAGGAGAGGATGGTGGTTCAGGAGCTTCAACTTGAGGTACTTGAAGAGGTTTATCTTTAAGTTCATTTTTCTCTGTATCCTTGACATTTTCTGCTTTAGTGATAGGTTTTGCATCTTCAAGAAGTTTCTTTTTTTCTGTTTTATCAATTATTGGAGTATCATCAACTTTTTTATCAGAAGTGTTGCTACTAATAAAAAGAAAATAGTAGAGTACACCTGAAACCAAAAGTATAAATAGTACAAATGATATCTTCTTTTGATTAGATGCTATAGAAACCATGGAGAAAGTGTTATTTTCTTCTACTGCTTCCTCAGTTTTAACTTCATTATCAGCTTTAGTTTCAGCCTGTACCTCGATTTCTTTTTCCTTACCTTCCATGCTACTCATTATTGCTATAATTCTTTTTGTTAGTAATTTCGACAACACTGTTGTTGAAACTTAATTCTAAAATTTTCCCTACACTATCTACTACCAAATAATCACCTACTATTTTTGGTTTCATCTTTAATACTGTCCCATTCCCCTTGACTATCTTAATGCTGGGACTTGTCAACATGATATCTTTGCTGTAATAAAGGTATGTCCTTGCTCCATCATCAAATACCTTAGTAGGTAAAAATTTTACAGGACCAACCATATCATAATTAAAATTATATGGTTTAATATCGAGCACG
>CAZJPD010000010.1:27755-29681 GCA_964547795.1 uncultured Candidatus Midichloriaceae bacterium
CATTTCATTCTTATTTTCTATTTTTTCTACTTCAGGCATTATTCTTCTTTCCTCAGTAGTGGGGAAGAAAAACCTCACAACATATACTAACTCACTATCCGTATAACCTGAATAGGGTTTAGATTGTATCTCAAATTGGTAAACTCTTTCGTTCGTTATAATAGTCATGTTGGTAAGAATATTGTCTTCCCAAGGTTTAATAAATAAACGATTGTCAACTGGGGTTAATTGCCATGCGTAATTATTGCCAGAAGAAATAGTCTTTATTTCTTCTCCTTTTGCAAACTCAATACTTGTTTGATAATTATAATGCACAACTACCTTAAAAATTTCATTTGGGTTATAAATAAATGTTTTTATCCTACTATCCGTTACAATTGGCCTTTCAATAGCAAATGCAGTAACAAGAAGGAATACACTAATTATTAGTACTGAAAGACTCCTAACTACTCTCATCATTTATCCTATATAAAGTTACCTGAAATCCCAGGGGGTTAATTAAGCGATCTACATCATTCATATTTAAATTTTTAAAATCAAACTCTACATAAATTATTTTGTTCATAACTAAATTAATTTGCCCAATGACGTTTACTGTTACCCTTATTTGGGCAGGAATTAGAGGAAGGGAATATAATGGATTTTAAACTAAGCATTCTATGTGTACCAGTACCATATAAATTGTATGGACTTGAAGGATTATTTACACTGAATTTAGGTCTGTAATCTCTGTAGTAGACATCCGTAGTAGACAAAACACGAACTATACCATGAAAATTTCTATCAAATGTAGAAGAAAAGTATTCCTCTCTTGCTCTGATATATTTGACAACAAAATACCTTCTTATTGCTTTATTCGCTGAATAAGTTTTTACAGAGAGGGGTTCAACAACCGTTGGCACACCGTCTTTTTCTTCTGTTTCAATAACAAAAGGAGTTACACTTTGGGTGCTTTTCAAATATCTAATAGTCGACAATGAGATGAGTATAACACAAAAACAAATAACCAATAATACCAATAATAAATTTTTCTGTGTAACAGTAGATTGGTATTTATCCTTGCTCCATTCTTTTAACCTACAATCTTTTTGTATATAATTATCGACCCCGTGATCGGATCGTTCATTTTTAATGCTTTTTTTTAAAAATTTTTTAAAATCCATTATTCTCAATTAAAAACGGTATTATTCTCAGCAAACTTCCAATTTAACAAAGACCCTATAACTTTTTTCAAGTAATCTACTCTATTATTCCTGTAATCAATATAGTAGGCATGCTCCCATACATCAATTGTTAGTGTGGGGTTTTGCTTCAGGATTAATGGATTATCTGCATTTTTTGTTTGAGTTATACTCAATCTTAAAGTTTTTGGGTCTTGAACTAGCCAAATCCAGCCACTACCGAATAAAGTTACACCCATCTCTACAAATTTATTGTTAAAATTCATTAAATTGCCAAAGCTACTTTCCAGTAAGGTTAAAAACCCTGCACTTGGACTTTTACTACTTTCAGGATCAAGTGATTTCCAATAAAAATCATGATTCCAAATTTGAGCAGCATTATTATAAACAGTAATATTATTTTCCTTATAAGAAGTTATAACTATCTCTTGCAAATTTTTGTTTTCTAAATCAGTTCCTTTGATTAACGAATTTAACTTATCTACATATCCCTTATGATGCTTATTGTAATGAAAATCTAATGTTTCAGTTGACAAAATAGACGACAATAGCTCCTTAGTATATGGCAAGTCTTCTAATATGATCATTTTGATTATATTCTACATTTTATCATCATTTACAAGACTAATGATCCAGACTGAAATTTGCAAGAATTATAGTATTATAATTTACAAATTTTCTTGACTTCAAACATTAAACTTGAGGACAAACTGAGTACCTTTGTCTGGTTGGCTCATACATTCAA
>CAZJPD010000011.1:0-1828 GCA_964547795.1 uncultured Candidatus Midichloriaceae bacterium
AAAATAGATGATGAAGAGATAAAAAAAATGCCTCCTCTTTTTTCCTTGGAGAATTCAAGTAGTCATAATATAGATGAAAAGGATTTTTTAATATATCGTCTTGTTGCTTCTATTATAAATGACTGTAAATTTTGTATAAATGTCCATATCAGTAAATTAAGAAACAAGAACTGCTTGTCTGAAGTAATACGTGATATAGGTAAAATAGTTTCTGTGACTAAGGCTGTTGGTGATGTTCTGGATATTGAAAGAATGAGGAGCTATGACTTCATTGCAAGAGAAGAAAATTTTTAGTTGTATTAGTGTTTAAAATAGCAATTGTTGGTAGGGAAAACGTTGGAAAATCAACGATTTTTAATAAGCTATGTCAAAAAGAATTTTCTATTGTTAATAATCAACCTGGTATCACTAGGGATTATATTAAGCATAAAGGCAAGCTGTTTGACTTGGAATTTGAGCTTATAGATACCGCAGGCTGGTATTTAGGTAAAGACAAAAAAGATATAAGCAGTCAAATTAAAAGTAATATCTTATTATCTATTGAAGAAGCAGATTTAATCTTTTTTGTAGTAGATGCGAAGACCCTTCTCTCTAACGAAGATTTGATTCTTGCAGGAAAGGTAAAAAAGTTTCAGAAAAAAATTGTATTACTTGCTAATAAATCCGAATCCAAGCCGATGTTGACTCAGAGAGAATTACTGAGGTTAGGATTTGGTAAAGCGATTTTTATTTCTGCAGAGCATAAGCTGGGGTTTGATGATATTTACCATGTGCTTGTTCCAGTTGTAGGAGAAAAGTCTGACCACATAGAAGAAACAAAGGAAGAGATTAAAAAAGAAATATCTATTGCTATAGTTGGAAGACCCAATGTAGGAAAATCAACTTTGTTTAATGCAATACTGGGATTTGAAAGGAGTTTAGTTTCTGAAGTAGTAGGGACTACAAGGGACTACATAGTATATAATATTGAAATGTTTGACACCTCTATCAACTTAATTGATACAGCTGGGGTAAGAAGAAAAAGCAAAATACATGAAGAAATTGAAGAGCTATCGGTTAATAAAACGATTTCAGCAATTAAGGCTTCTGATATAGTCGTGTTGCTGATAGATTCTCAGTTAGCTTTAGAGAAACAGGATTTAATACTTGCCAACTTGGCATTAAAGCATAACAAGCTCTTGATTCCAGTCGTTAATAAGAAAGATTTAATTGATGATATAGCTAAATTTAAAGATGAGATAAGATATTTAGTTGGGAAACGATTGCCTCAAATCAAGGATATAGAGCCGTTATATACCAGTGCCAGAAAAAATTTTAATGCAAAGATGTTGTTTCGGAAAATTATAGATTTGTGGAAGCTATACCAGACAAGAATACCAACATCAAAGTTAAATAATTGGTTAAATCAAACGCTTAAAACATATAGCTTACCCATTGTAAAAAATAATACGAAACTTAAAATAAAATATGTAAAACAAGGGGCGGTTCAACCTCCTAGCTTTCTTTTTTTCACCAATATATCCGATAGATTTTCTATAAATCAGAATTTTGAAAAATTTTTAATTAATTCCTTGAGAAAAGAATTTAAGCTATATGGTATGCCGACAAGGGTAAATTTCATTTCAAGCAAAAACCCTTTTGTACCATCCTGAATTTAAGAAGGAAAAGAGATGCGGAACATACTTGTCCTATGATTTTCGTATTACTGTTGTTTTACAATCTCTACTCTATAAGCCTCAATTTCTATTTTACCACTTTTGTGTTTTATCTCTACTTCCCCATAAATTCTAACTAAGGTTTTCGGGGTAATAGTATCATAAGGCATATA
>CAZJPD010000011.1:1838-22707 GCA_964547795.1 uncultured Candidatus Midichloriaceae bacterium
TATCTACTGTAATTTCAGCAGTTTCATCTTTAAATAAATATTTATCAGGCGATAATCTTTTAACGATATAACCCTGGATATTGACCTTCATATCATCGTAGTGGTTTTGTAATATTTCCTTTATGGTAATTAAAGATTGTCTATTCATAGTAAACATTCCTTCTGGTCCAGAGAAACCTGCCTTTGCGTTAAACGCATTAAAACAAATCCCTAAACAGAAAATTAAAATGGCTGTTTTTAGTTGTTTTTTCATTTTACTTTCTCAAAGTTTGTTAGCTTATAATAACAGTTATAGTAACTAGTTCTTTTAAAAATAAAATATTTATTATAACAATTATTATAATAATGGCCTATACAGGCACGGGGTAGTAAATAGAGATAGTATTAGTGTCGTTGTAGTTTTCTATTTAACTCAATAAGTTTTAAAGACAATATAAATTCCCTCAATTCCTGTCTTGCAGCTATTATAGAAGTGGTGATTTTAATTTGTTTATTAATTTTTTCTGTATCAAGCAGTGTTAATCCATTTAAAAACAATTCCTTAAATATAACACGATCGCCAAATCCAGATGCAACAGAAAATCCCAGTCTCTTTCCCAAATGTGCGATGACAGAGGCAATATTTTTTTTGTTAATTACGTCTATTGCAGGAAGTCTGTTTCTCACTACAACCCAACCTATTTCCCTCTTTTTTTTAGAAGCCTTGTGCTTTTTTTGTTCCCAAATCATGCTACTATAAATGCTTGGAATGGCTTTTGTATAATCTTTGTGATCAACCTTACATAATAAGTCAACATCAAGAAAACTGTCATTAATTGGAGTAATTATAGTATCAGCTAAATAATGTGCATACCTATTGAGAATGTTGTCATTTTCAGATGTATCGATTATAATAAAGTCGTACTTATTGTTCAGTTGTTTAATTAAACTTTCAAAGTCTTTTATATCCTCTTGAGTATACTCGACACCTTTGTTTATATCATAATCTTTCATCATCTTGAAGTGAACAGGAATGAGAAGTTCTAGATTTTCACTTTCAGAAGTATTCTTTCTGCTCTTGATATAGCTAGTTAGCGATGCTTGTCTCATATCTATATCTATTGAGGCAACTTTAAAGCCTAATTTTAGAAGTGTTACTATTAGATGCATTGCTATTGTGGTTTTGCCAGACCCACCTTTTGCATTCCCAAACAAAATAATATGTGCCACCTTTACCAATAATTTTTCTTTAAATATTGAACTAAATCTCTATTACCTACTTTTATCTCTTTGCCATTTAGCATATCTTTAAGGATAAAATTTTTATCCTTTAGTTCTTCTCCCCCAAATATGATAGAGTATTTTACTCCCAATTTATTTGCTTTCTGCATCCGTTTCTTTAATGTCAATCCATAATCAACTTGTATATCAAATCCATAGCTCCTTAGCTTGTGAGATAAGGATAAGCTATAATCCTCAGCCTCATAACCTATAGGAACTAAATAAATTTGTTTTTGCTCTTCCATCTTCTTATAATTAGGTTTTAATAACTCAATAAGTCTTTCTATACCTCCAGCAAATCCAGCAGCAGGTATTGCATTGCCCCCCATTTGCGATACCAACTCATCATACCTCCCTCCTGCCAATATAGTACTCTGACTTCCAAGATTATGTGTTACAAATTCAAAAACAAAATCGGAATAATAATCAAGCCCTCTAACCAAACTATGTGATTGTTCAAACTTTATATTTAACTTTTCCAAATGTATTAAAATTTGCTCAAATCGTTCTTTCAAATTTTTGTCAATGAAGTCATATAGCACAGGGGCTTCTTTTATGATCTTTTTCTCTTTCTCATCTTTAGTATCCAAGATTCGGAGTGGATTTTTTACTAACCTTTGTTGACTGACTTCTGATAGCTCGTTCTTATATTTTGACAAGTAATCTACCAACGCAGCCTTATAATCGCTTCTACATTTTGGTGTACCTAATGTGTTTACTAAAAGTACAGCATTATTATTGATGCCTAAAGTTGATAAAATATCATAAGCAAGTGTGACCAATTCTACATCTACATTTAGCTGAGAAGACCCTATATACTCAAAATTTATTTGGTGAAATTGTCTCAATCTGCATTTTTGTGGACGTTCATGCCTGAATAATGGACCATAACTGAATAATCGCAAAGGAAGAGATTGAAGCATGCCATTTGAAATAATTGCCCGCACAATGGCTGCAGTAAACTCTGGTCTTAATGTGATGCTGGTTTTATCTCTATCCAAAAAGCTGTATGTCTCCTTATTCACTATATCAGAAGTTTCTCCTAGAGAACGGAATACATCGCTACTCTCTATGATAGGTGTTGATATTTCCTGAAAGGAATACGCTTTTGCAAGCTTTTTCGTTATAGAAATAATGAAGTTAAATAACTCCATATCCTGTCCATATAAATCTGTAGTTCCCCTAATTCTTTGCAATTTCATAATATCGAAACTGATAAATGAATTATGTATTTAAACAAGTATCCATATATTGAAAAAGTCGAAAAGTCACTTTGTAATTTTTGTATTTTTATAAGTTACATATCTGTTATTCTTTTTGGCAACAAGCTCCTTATATATTACAATCTATAAAGCCCTTCTATCACATAGTAATTATCATTTTAAATGAACAGAGCCACTTACTCAGCGATAAGTTTTTTTCACGAAATAAAATTGCTGATCCCTCATGGT
Source organism: uncultured Candidatus Midichloriaceae bacterium (assembly GCA_964547795.1). Taxonomy (GTDB): domain Bacteria; phylum Pseudomonadota; class Alphaproteobacteria; order Rickettsiales; family Midichloriaceae; genus CAZJPD01. The sequence continues at coordinate 4,550 of CAZJPD010000011.1, forward strand.
ATGGTATGAGTCCCCTGTTGTTGGCTAAATTTTCTAGTGGGTAAACTTTAAAAGCAGGATGAAGTTTACTAAGAGTACCTATATTTTGTAATATTATTTTTACTAAATTGTATACAACAAGCTTATCAAAATCATCTGTAGTGATAATTAACACAGGAGTTCCAAAAGTATTTATATCCATAGGGTTACCTAGATAAGTTCCTTCAGGAATAATTTTCTTATTAATGAAGCTATTTAAAACAGATAATTGATTTATTAAATCTTCATCAATAGGAATGATTCTAGCTTCACAAAATTGAGTTATCCTATTCACTAAACTGTTAGGAGTGCCAGCATAAATTAATGTAGCATCTACTTTGCCAGCACAAAGGGTATCTATTTTGTCCTCATTCCTAATATACTCTATTCCTCTAAAGTCTTGCTTAGACCAATTTTGAACCTCAAGTATTTTGTCCAATACATAACTATTAGTAGAATTGTTACTACCAACATCAAGAATTTTACCTTTTATGTCTTCAATATTTTTGATTTCTGAAGCATCTTTGACCAGTATGTTTAATACTTCTGGATATAGGGATAAAACAAATCTGTATCCTTTGCTGTTTCTGTCAATATCAGTATCTTTTGTCTGTAATTTGTCGTGTATGATGTTTGATGAGATAATTGCAAAATCAACACTACCGTTATCCAATGCGTGTATATTCTCTATACTACCTTCCGCCTGTTTTGTATTACATTTAAATCCGATTTTTTGTTGATTATAGTTAATTAAACTACAAATTACCTTACCTATGTTATCAGTAGATGGGTAAGTTGCAATAGTGATATTTTTAAGAGTTACAAATCTTCGTTTTGGAACAGTATCGTTAGTCGTGGTAACGTGGGCTTCTTGAATTCCCTACTCTTCCTCTATAGACGGACTTTGAGGTTTTTCAATGGAATAACAGGTGTTTAAATTTAATGCGATGACAGAAGTCAATACAAAAACAGCCTTAAGACCAAACATTATAGACAATGAAAGGTGATTTAGTAAAGTGCTGTATTATTTTATATATAAAATCAACTACAATATTTTTTCTTGAACTATTCTAATTATTTCTTCCTGTACCTCAGTAATTGCTTTATCCCCATCTATAAGGATGATTCTCTCTGCGTTATCTTCTGCTATTTCTAGATATCCATTCCTAATGATTTGATGAAACTTTATACCTTTTTTATCATATAGGTTATATTCTGTTCTTTTCATGGCTATCCGCTTTTTTAACTCACTAATGGAGATGTTAATGATAAATGTAATATCCGGTTGAAATTGATTAATAGTAATGTTTTTTATTCTTTCTATTACTTTTACGTCCAAATTCTTATAATACCCTTGATAGCACAGGGATGAATCGTAAAATCTATCAGATATTACATAATAGCCTTCCTGTAACTTTTTCTTTATTACAGTATCCACATGGTCTTTTCTAGCTGCTGCAAGTAGTAAGTACTCGATTAGGGGATCGGTTATTTCCTTATTTGACAACAATAAATTCCGTACCTGTTCAGCAAAATCACTGCCACCTGGTTCTCTGGTTATAAAAACTTTTTTCTGTTTACTTTCAAAAAACTCTTTTAGTAATTTTACTTGTGTAGACTTTCCACAAAAATCACACCCTTCAAATGTTATAAACTTCATTTTACATATATGCGAGTTTCGCATTTAAAAAAATTGTAGCATAAAGTAGTTAAATTGAAACACATATTCATTATTGTGACATCGCACCTCTAACCTTCGTTATTGCAAGGTTGCGAAAGCAACTGTGGCGATCCAGAAAATGCAGTATACAAAGGTGGATTGCTACGCATATTTTGCATGCTTGCAATGACAGGGATGTGGGGTATAAATTATGCAATCGCAAAACTCGTAATATGAAAGAAAATATATCACTCCTACGAAAATATAGCTTGTACTCAAAGATGCAAGTAGTTACCATAAAGTAAGTGACTCTTTTCTATAGCTATGCCTGGTTCTTTAACTACTGATCATTTGTTTGTAGGATTAACAAGACCCCCCTCTGTTGTTTGGGGTTAGCTATAATTTCTTCATTTTAAATGCCTTTGCTTGTATGATATCATACATCGTGACAGCAAATTTTTTGTACTTAGTCATAGCCTTTCCAATACATGCCCTAGGGTATTATATTTGTTCTAAAGAACCTTTGTTTATAGAACTATTTAAAGTAAGGGCTGAGAAGTGTTCAAAGTGCAAGAATAAATTTTTTCATGGGGCTAACTCTTATGATCCCTTTTGAATAGGAGAGTAAAGATAGCTATGTTTAAATTTTTTATGGCAAAACCAAATAGAAATGAGGTAATGGTTAAGGAATATCCTAGTAAAGGTTTTATTCCTTACTTATACCATTTAGATGAGAATACCATCTACACTAAAAAAATCAGTTACTTCAGGTTGTTAAATTAGGTGGTTTCTCATTCGAAACTGCAGATGATGAAGATGTAGATATAAAGAAAAATATCGGGAATTTCCTTTTTAAAGGAATGGCAGACCCAAATATAAATTTGTATTTTCATATTATTCGGAGGAAACAAGATGTGTACGCCGGTTCTATTAATAACGTTGATATGCCAGATGGGTTTGCTAGTTATCTTGATCAAAAATGGATACAAAATCATAAAAATCATAAGGGATTTTTAAATGAGCTTTATATAACTATTTCTTACAAGGTGAAAAGGGGAATAAATGTATCGTTTATAGATGATTTATTTTCTAAATTTTCTAAAAAAGCTACAAAGAATAGCGAAAATGAATCTATGGTTGAGGGATTTGAACAATTACAAGAAGCAACCAATAGAATACTGAATTCTCTAAGGCAATATAGCCCTGAAATACTCGGTATTGTCGAGAGAAATGATCAAAAATATTCCGAAACGGCTGAGTTTTTTAACACAATAACTAATTGCGGTAATGGTTCAAACGTACTCTTAGGATATAATGAACTTGACCATTCCATAAATAATCAAAGGATGTATTTTGGTAAAAAAGCAATTGAAGTAAAAGGAATAAATGGAAAATCAAAGTTTGTAGGTGTAGTGAGCCTAAAAGAATACAGTCCAAAAACTTGGGCTGGAATGATGGACGGATTTTTACAAATACCCTTTGAATTTATCATCTCACAATCTTTTCAATTTATTAATAGGCAAATTGCAATTGCTAAAATGCAGTTGCAACAAAATAGGATGATTCAAGCTGGTGATAAAGCTGTTTCACAGATTGCAGGTATATCAGAGGCTTTAGATATGGCAATGAGTGGCGAAATTGCTTTTGGAACACACCATCTAACAGTTATGTGTATAGCTGATTCTCTGAAAGAATTAGAAAATAGTCTCTCTATAGCATCTGTTGAGTTGACTAATACTGGGGGTATAGGGGTAAGAGAGCGTATTAATATGGAGCCAGCATTTTGGGCTCAATTACCTTGCAATGATGATTTTATAGTTAGATTATCCACATACCTTGAACTTAGCCTCTCTTAACTCTCTTCATAACTATCCAACTGGTAAAAAGGAAAACAATTATTGGGGAGATGCAGTAACAGTAATGGATACTACTTCTGGTACACCGTATTATTTTAATTTTCACCTAAGGGATGTAGGTCACACCACAATTATTGGTCCAACTGGTTCTGGTAAAACAGTATTAATGAATTTTTTATGTGCACAGGCACAAAAGTATCAATGTAGATTATTCTTTTTTGATAAGGATAGGGGAGCGGAAATATTTTTAAGAGCTTTAGGCGGAGAATATACTGTTATAGATCCAAGTAAGCAATGTAAATTTAATCCTTTAAAGCTTGATGACATAGGTGAAAATAGAACTTTTTTGTTGGATTGGCTTAAGCAATTGGTATCAGTTAATGGTGAGGCAATAACAGCACAGGATATAGACTTACTTACTGGAGCTATAGAAGGTAATTACAAACTTGATAAAAAAGATAGGAAGCTTTCCAATATTGCTGCATTTTTAGGTGTTGCTGGACCTGGCACATTAGCTGGGAGGTTAGCTATGTGGCATTCAGAGGGATCACATGCCAAAATTTTTGATAATGATGAAGATGTGATCAATTTTAGTAGGTCTGCTATATTTGGGTTTGAAATGGCAGAACTCTTAAAAGATAAAGCAAGCCTTGGCCCAGTTCTATCATATATATTTCATAGAATTAATCTGTCTCTGGATGGTACACCTAGCATGATTGTACTTGATGAGGCTTGGGCTTTAATAGATAACCCCATTTTCGCTCCTAAAATAAAAGATTGGTTAAAGGTTCTGCGTAAGCTTAACACTTTTGTTGTATTTGCAACACAAAGTGTTGAGGATGCAAGCAAAAGCCAAATTAGCGACACTTTAATACAACAAACAGCAACGCAGATATTTCTGCCTAATCTGAAGGCAACAGGAGTATATAAAACTTCTTTTATGTTAAGTGAAAGAGAGTATCAGCTGATAAAAACTACTGACCTAGGGAGCAGATATTTTTTAATTAAACAAGGAAATGATGCAGTAGTTGCAAAGGTTGATTTATCTGGGATGAGTGAGATAATAGATATATTATCAGGAAGAGCTGATACTGTTATTATATTGGATGAAATTAGGAAAAGATATGGAGATGATCCAAATATTTGGATTCCTAAAATTTCAGAAAAATTGAAAGGTATCAGATTAAAAAAATGAAGCATTTTTGGGGGCTGATAATTTTGCTTTTCTTTATTTCTACTTCTAGCAAGGAAGGTTATTGTTTTAATACAATGGTGGAATATGAAAATAAAACGAGAGATGGTGGTGCATGGTTTTCTCACATGGACAATTGCTTTTCTTCTCATAAAGCGATATTTCAGCTATCTGTTGGGGATTTTAATAATGTTAGTATACCTCATTACTTAAGTAAGAATATGAGTATAAAAGAAAGCACAAGGGCAGGCTGGTCTATGCTTGCAACAATAGGAAGAGTATACCTGTATATAGATATGTTAATGTCATTTAGTGCTGCTAGTCTTGTTGCATTAATAGCGATAGGGATAGAATACATTATTATGCTTGATATATGCACTAATGCACACATTGTTGCCCCGCATGAATAAGCAAATTTGGTTTTAGGACACAAATGTGCCCCTGAAAATCCTAATCATGGTACTGTAAAATTTGTGAAGGGAGATGGTCAAAAGAATACTCCCTTAACTGCTGTAGATGTTCCTTTTTTCTATCATTGTGACCCCATGTGGGACCCAGATAAAGGAGAGAAATTAGACAAAAATGATACAAGTTATAGAGAAAAATTAGATAACACATACGGCTACATGGGAGCAGCATCACCATATTGTACTAACGATTTCGGCAAGTTGGTAGGAGAATCTCCAGCAAGTATGAGCAATAGTTATGGACTCCCGACTAACCCAAAACAATTGATAGGTCATGTATTAGTATCTCATACCAGTATTTTAGGAAGGTTGTTTGGTGACAGTGGAAGTTTAGTAGATATATTCAAGTTTATCTTTGCTGATTATAGAGATCAGCATCCAGCATGTACTTTCCAAATAGGACATACACTTTTTGATATTATAGGAGAGAGTTCTCCAAAAGGATTCTTCCAGCTTATAGGCTACTACAGATTTGATTCTAGTATAGGAAAGGTTCAGTTTTGTGTTGCAGCTCCATATACCCTATTTCCAGTAAAAATAGGTTGTACCTATGTGCCTCCACCAGTGAATTTATTAGATACACCATTCTTAAATATTGCAGAAGGCACTAGATGTATATATTTCGGATCAGGCAGAACTGATTTAAAGAGTTTAGGTCTATCTATTAACAAAGATGCACTGGTAACAGATATAGCTGGTAACAAAAAATCTGTATCCAATTTTTTAATGAGTGATATGCACGTTACCAGTACTGTGGTTGGTTGTATTTTAGATTTACTTGATAAGGTCTTTATTGATACTAGGGATGGCGAAAATCAACCTACTTTTTTCCAAAACATTCAGAAAAATTTAAAAAAAATAGTCGTTGCAACACTTACTCTGTATGTGTGTTTAACAGGAATTAAGATCATGAGTTCAGGGGGTTCACTACGTAGAAAAGATTACATAATGTTCGTACTGAAATTTGGTTTAGTTGTATATTTTGCTATGGGTGATGCTTGGTTTGCTATAGATGAAAAAGGAAATAAAGTTGGCATATATTATGGGATAATCGATGGTTCACAGCAGATAGCCAGCTATTTTATGGAGGCACAGAATATGTCAGACCCGCTAGGTCATTGTCGCCTTCAATATTATGGTGATCAGTTGCTAAGTCAGAGAAACATCCCTGCTATTGGAGATATTGAAGCTACAGCTGGAGCAAACGGTGTTGTAAAGATGACTGTTTGGGATATAATTGACTGCAGAGTTATAAACTATTTGAATATGGGGACTTGCAACTACAGCTTTGCAGGTTTAATAGCAATATGGGCTATAACAGCCTTAATACTCGTGAGTGGTATAGGTTTTGTACTATGTATAGCTATGTTTGTGTATTCCTATATGCTACTAAAAATAATATTTAAGTTTACGCATATATTCATTCTTTCAATGTTTGTAATCACCATATTGGTGGTTGTTTCCCCAATTATGGTAGCATTTGCTTTATTTGACTTTACTAAAGGGATTTTTGACCAGTGGTTCAAAATGCTTTTGGGTTATATTCTTTATCCAGGGCTACATTTTGCATTTATCGCATTAATGCTTGCAACGTTTGATAGCATATATTTTGGAGGATTAAAAATGGACCCTGATTCTCCTAGCATATTTGAACAATGTGAAAAACTAGGAGCTTCTGACACTCCTATATGTGCTATAGCTAATCACTTAAAAAACGAAGACCAGAGTATAGATAGTAGTATAAAAGATATGTGTAGTATGAATATAGGACACATAATAGATGGCTTATATGAGACTACAGATTTATGGATATTGGGTACTTACACTAAAATGACCGGGTCTATTGTTGAGGCATTGTTTTTAACTATGTTGAAGCTTGCACTTATGGCATTTTTATTTTTCACATGCTTATGAACTCCATATCGAGTTTCTTTGCTTATTTAACAGGGGTAGAATCTATGGAAAGTATGGCTAAAGGAGATTTATCAGCTGGATTTGCTAAAACCTTTGGTTTTGCTGCAAAAAGTCCTTTCAAAATGATGGGAAAAGCATTTGGTAAAAAAGGAGGGAAAGGCGGAAAAGGTGGTAGTGGGTCTGGTAAAGGGAGTGGCAGTAGTAAGACGCCTAGAAAGTGAAATTAATAAATTGTCCACTCATCACCATGAAATATTGTAGTGTTAATGAAGAACTGATGAGGTGTATAACAAAAAACATCAAATGTAAGTTGATATTTTTTATATTGATAAATTTGCTTGCGTATAGTTTTGCAAATGCTGTGACTATTAACTATAAAGATTGCTATATGCCTTGGGAGTTTGGGGATGCCAACAGAAATTATATTATAGTAAGACCCCTTGGTAATAAATGCCATAAAATATGTCAAAATCAGTGCAAAGAGTTCTCTAGGTTAAGTACTATTGGTTTAACAGGTGTAGAGCTAAACCAAGATATTATAGATAAATGTGTATTGAATTGTCAGTATGGTGGCAGTGAAGCTGGTACTACATACACAAGTCCATGCAGAATAAAAGATGACAATTTTTCTAATATTTCTGGTTGGAAGCGGGAAAAAGAAACAAGCACACATACTTCCTGTACTACAGGTGAATCAGATTCTGAATCTGCAGATTTTGCTTATTATCCCACAGATTTTACAGTTAAGAGAGGGGACATAGTATACATCGATTTAGCAGGTTCTGACAGTGAACATGGAAATACAGTATTTCTTTGTGGATTCGAAACAAAAAGAATTACTCCTCACAAATTTCATCCAAATACAACATTTAACCAAGATGGTGACTCTAATTGGGATGCGAGAAATGGGAGGTGGTATGATGCAGGTGTAAAAATAGAAGCAGGAGATTATGTAAGGATTGCTTATGGTGGCAAATTTTTAGGGAATTACAGAAATAAGCAACATATTCCAAGGAAGGATGATTTAGATTTATCTTTCAATGGGGATTGTAATGGTAAAAATTATTTTCCAGGAGAAGCTCTCTCTACTTGCTTTTATAAGGCTAAAGAGAAAAAGGCTTTTTGTACTGATGGGAATAATAGGATTTTCAACTGTGAAAATGATGCATGTGAAGATATTATGGCAAGTACCCAGATCGATCATAAATTTTGTTCCTTAAAAACGAATTTCTTAAAAGCGAGAAGGAGCTCTATTGTCAGAAAAAATCTGCAGATTAATGGTAAATCAGAGACCGATTATGCACTGGATCAGTTTCAATTTGAAGGATATATAGGGAAATTTGCAAGTAATAGCGAAAATTTACAAATAAGATATAAAGATCATAGGGGGGAATTACTCAGATAATGCTGGTGGATATGAAGTAGAGATAAGTAGAAAGGGTTGCCCTTACCATGATGGGGAAGGTCTGCAATATGCTATTGTTTCAGTAGTAAAAGAAAGTTCTGGGCAAAGAGTATATAAACCATGGGAGTCGTGGGTTAGTTGGAAGAATGCTAAAGGGTATTTACCTCAGAGTGGAGAAATTAAACCGATTCCTATAGACAAGGAAGGGAAGATTTATTTTAGAATAGACCCTAATAAAATAAAAGGGGGGAGGGCAGTGACTGCAGGGAGTTATGGGTTGGTAGTCAATAAAAAGGAAACTGAAAGTCATAAAATCTCTGGTGTTATATCAGATGTGGTTAATACGGTTACAGAATTTTTTATTGGTGATGATGGAAACGATGCAGATTCAGGAAAAGTGCAATACATTTTTAATAAATTAATTGCTGATCCTGAAATAATTAATGCCATAAGGGCATTATTGGTATTGTACATAGCATATACGGGGATAAGTTACATGGTAGGCTTTGCAAAAATCACACAAAAAGAAGCAATGACTAGGATTCTTAAGATTGCTTTAATTGTTATACTCATTTCTCCCAATAGTTGGACATTTTTCAATACTTACTTATTTGGTTTATTATTAAATGGTAGTATGGAATTAACTTAAGATATTGTGCGACCATTCATGACAATTCCCGCAATTGATGTAGAAAATACAACCCATGCTGCACTAGTAAAAGCCATATTTAGTATGTATGACGAGATTTTTCATCAGTTGTTTAATCATGTCATTTGGACAAAAATTTGGGCTATGATTTGTACAAGTTTGGTAGGTGTGTTTTTAGCGATTTTAATAATTATATCCATAATTGCTTATATTATTTGCGTAATGAGGGTGGTTACTATTTATTTAATTTCTATAATCACTCTTTGTATATTATTCCTACTAGCTCCAATATTTGTTTCTTTTATCTTATTTGAAAAGACAAGTAAGTTATTCAGGTCTTGGATTAATAATATGTTGTCAATGGCGTTTCAGCCAATTTTTGCCTTTGCAGCCATCGCTCTGTTACATGAAATTTTTATTTATGTTTTGCATACATCCTTAAGCTTTACCGCCTGTCCAACCTGCTTATTGTCATTCAATATATTCCAATGGTATCTATGTATTCCAGGAAAAGATGTATGGTGGGTAGCATTATATGGAGCACATTTTCCAATGGAAGCAACTGTAAATTCTCCTGTCAATTTATTAGCCTCTATTATAGCAGTAGCTATTTTAGCTCAAGCAATGGATGGGATGGTGAAATTTGCATCTCAAATTGCTAATAAGATAGCAACGAATAGTTTCTATGGGTTTGATTTAGGTGGTGTTGCAGAGGGAGTACAAAGTTATACTGCTAGCGGTGTGCAAAGTATTATAAAAACTACTTTGGGTGTTAGTAGCGTCCAGAGAAAAGGTGGTGAAAATACTAGTAAGGAGGAAAGCAACGAAAAAAGTAAAGATAAAAAAATCAAACAAGATCTCAATAAGAAAGAGAGGGAATAAGATGGACAAAGAAAAATATATTGTAGTTATAGGTCTGTTTCTTCTGTCTTTTGTTTTAAGTAGTTTCCTCCAGACTTTTGGGTATGAAGATGTTGATGATACTTGTGCTTTGGCAATTCATGATATTCAAGGAAGTTGTTATTTGGCAGATGATTTTGGGTTTTCAACAGGAGCATTAAAAGTAGATGCTAAAGATACAAAATGGGTTTCCTTTGAACCTACTTTGTATACAAAAGGTAACAAAAGCTTAGAGGATAAGGCTAATAATATCGCATTAACAATAGAGGGGGGCTGGAGACCATGGGGAAATTTTAATATGGTTGGATATTGTATTTTCAACAATTGTAATGAAGGTATAGAACAAGGGTGTTATCCAGATGGTCAAGAGGTTTATATCGGAGCAAAACAGAAGAATATTCCATGTTGTATCAATAATGGATATGGGCTATATGGATTGATAGCTCTTGATGGTCCAGGTGGACCAAAAGACCCAAATAGAATACTTCATAACTTTCAGAGTTGCTCCGCTGCAGATGCGAAAATTTAAACAAGATACTTCAGAGGATCAAAAATCAAAAAAGGTAACAATAAAAACATTTGTCTTGGAGTATATAGATATTTGGGATGTAATGTCGCAAAGATTTACTAAAAGACCAATACCCCAAGGAGGTAAGCTTCATTTTAAGATAGTTGATTCATGTTATAAGGACAATCAAGGTGGTTACAGAATTATCCTTACTAATGGTGGTTATGCTAAGAAAAGGGGATTTATTGAAAATCTAATGGATTTTTTTATGAGTACTTTTCGTGAAGCAACGAACACAATTTATGACAACCTTGTAAAAGAATCTGGGTTTAGAACTACAATAAGGGTCATTTTAACACTCTTTATGACTTTTACCACTATATTCTTTATGATTGGTTTAATAGAAATAAATCAGACAGAACTCGTTGTAAGGTTGTTTAAAATAGGTGTTATAGCAACTTTAATTTCAGATACTACATTGAATACAATTCCTAACTTGTTTGAAAGTTTTATTGGAGGGTCGCTGGATATATCTAATATCATTATGAAAGAATCTATGTATGACCCTAAAACTGGCAGAGAATTATTGCCATTTCCTGAATTGGATACTGTTTTTTCAGCATATGACGGAGTAATAGATATGGCTACTTCAGGGGCTTTTAACGTAAAAATATGGTCGTTGTTATTTACTAGTAAGTTTTATTTAATCATAGGAATATATGTATGTGTTATCATTATGTTTATGGGTATGTGGAGGTCGTTAGTACAGTACATAATGAGCTTATTCTTATTAGCATTATTGATTGTTATATTACCAATATTTTTAGTAACTATTTTATTTAAAGCAACAATGCACCTGTTCGATAACTGGTTAGAACAGTTTATTAGCTTATGTTTGATGATAATTGTGGTAACTACAACTGTTGCTCTAATGTTGAGCCTTATAATAACACAATTACAGGATTTATTACATTATACCGTATGCTGGAAATCTATATGGAGGTGGAGAATATTAGGAATTACAATCATAGATTTTAAATTTTGGAAGCCAGATGATTGGACACAATTTTTAGATGCTGTCACGGCTTTGAGATTTTTTTATGTACTGATTTCATGTGTATTATTCAGGGTATATATGGATTATGTACCTGAGTTAGTGGACGCATTAGGTGGAGCTGCAAGGAGACCGTTGAGTGGTATATATATGGGAGGAGGTAGTAGTCCAGGAATTATAAAATCTTTTGAAAACTTTATGAGAGATGAAATATATAACTCTAAAGCATATCAGGCTTTAGATGCAAAGGTATTATCCCCTATGAAGCAAAGATTAAGTCCACTTTACTATGTTGATAAAGGGCTTTCTAAAATTCCTAAACTTGGTATAAGAAAAGGAGCAATGTTGAAGGGAATCAGTAAGGTATATGAAGGAACTTCTCAAGCAGGTAGTAAGCTATGGGATAGCTTTGTATCAAATCCTGGAGAGGGTTTAGGGGTTATGGATTTAGGAAAGGAAATGCAAATAGGAGATAAAGATTGGAAAGAATTTGAAAAACGATTTGGAAAGTATTGATATAAGATAATTGGCAAAGGTATAGCAGGAACTGGTAAGCTAGCAAGGAAGGGAATAGATAAGTTTCGGGAATGGAGAAAACCAATAGATCAAAAAAATAAGGAATTGATGCAAAAAATGCTAGCTGAGGATAAGGTCCTGTTAGATAAAAGAGTTCAAGACATCAATGAAAGCTATAAGCAATTAAAAAATGCTAAGGAAAAGTTCTATCTCCAGAATGTACTCCAGAGGATTTAACACAGTACAAAGAAGCTTTACAAGCATTCGAGGGAGGTAGAGACTTAGTGAAGCAAGAACTCAAATTATATACAGAACAAGAAAAGGTACTTAGTGGTGAGGTAGGTGAATATGAACTTCAGGAGAATTTGAATCAAGTCCGGACCGAAATTGATGAAAAAGTATCTTTGCTAGAAGAGAAGCAAGAAATATTTTTACATAATCAAGGATTAATAGGTGAGTGGATACAGGTTTAGATAGAAGAGGCGAGGAATTAGCATTAAAGGATCAGTCATTAAAGCAGGAGAGGCAAGAGCTTGTAGAATTTAAACAAAAGACGGATGCTGAAGTTAAGAAGTTATAGGATCAGAATCCACTGGATCACAAAATACAAGAATTGGAAAGAAAATATATAACTAAAGAACAAGAATTAGAATCGAAAGAGAAAGAGCTAAGGAGAGATTTTTATCATCTGGAAGAAGATAGCGACAATATTATTAAAGAATATAAACCAGCACATGATCAATTTACGCAAGATATAGCAAAAGCCAGGGAGGAAATTGATGATCTACAATTTGCACATGATGAGCAAAAAACCGAGTTAGACAATTATAACAAGGAATTTGAAGACATGTGGTCAACTCAGGATTTTGCAATAGATATGCCAGAGCATGAGATGCCGCAAGAAGAAGCAGAAGGGGGGGTATTACAAGATGAGGTAGAACGTGAAGTGCCACAAGACAAGGGACAAAGTGGCACAATAGAAGAAAAGGCAAAACATGAAGTGATACAACCAGAACAAGAGGAAAGAGCAGAAAGGCAAGGTGAGGTGGGATCTGAAATAGTACAAGATGAGGCAGAACGAGATGAAATAGTACATGGCAAGGTGCAGGAAAAAGTAAAACAAAGACAAGCTATATCGGAAAGAATGGTGCAAATCGAAGAAACAGTTCAAAAATCTGAGGATGAGATGCGACATTTGGAAAAGTTTCAACAGAAATTGAAGGAAAAGCTACAAGAGGAAAGACGAAAGATCAAATAAAAAAGGACTGTATAATTGGGAGTGTTCATTAAGTGTAATTCTGTTAAAAATCTTCATTTTTAAATATGTATATAATGGTTAAAACTCCCATCTTCAGATGGAAAAGGCTTCAACCCTAGTTAAGGGGGTGCAAATTGACGTATCCGTAAATATATGCTATTTTAATTATTTAACTATTAGGTCTATACTTTAGCTACTGATACAGTATACTATACTTATTATTTATTGTTTTGAGGGGTGGTTTCATGACATACCTTTTTTCAACATTAATTAAAGAAAAATGCCCTAGTATTAAGGATAAGAAAGATGTCAGTATTAAGATTGGTAATGATGATGAAATAGCAGTTCCATGGGCAACTTTAGAGCAAGACCATCAATATGATCAAGAGAGCTTACCTCAGCGTTTGTACAAGGCACTTTCAGATGGCACTAATGTTAGTGTTGTTGAAAAGGGGGGAGGGATGTTCAAGAGAGATACTTGGCAACAAGTAACGTGGAATGATTTAGTTGATATTGTAGAACAAAATCCTGATATCTATTTCGCAAACATCACAGAACAACCTACAGAATTTGCTTCAATAAAGATGTTAGAAGACGAAAAGGCAGTACAAAAGCTGGATGATGATGGTAAATTATGGAAACTAGCAGCATCAGTAAGGTCTTTACAAAAATCATCAAGGAAAAGGCAAGAATCTGCAATAGAACAACTGAAACAGATAGTAGATGGTTTGAAAATACAAAGGGAAAGTGTGGAACGGGCAAAAGAAAAACATGATGCTGACCAAAAAACGTGGCAAGACCTTACAACAGCTAAACAAGGCAATGTTGATGAAGCAGCACTTAAGGCTGCATCAGAAGCGTATGATACAAGCATTCAAGGATTGAATACAGCTCAGGCATCACTACAACAAATAGAAACTCATTGGGAAGAGGGGCATCAAAAGATGCAACAGGAGCTGGAAAAAAGCAGGATACAATTTAGTTTAGTTGATAAATTTAATCCTCAAGTAGTAGAAGAGTATGCAAAACAGCATATAGAAGAACAATGGAAAGAACCAAACTTAGAGAATTTACAAAAAGTAGGGGCTTATTTAAATGGTTTAGCACAAGCAGGAGTAAATCCTGAGTGGAAGCCAAAATATACAGAAAAGTTGTCTTTATTAGTGGAAATAGCTCAACTTGCATCCTTGAGCTAAATGTTGCATCAACACAACTTATAGCTTTGTCTTCACAAATTTTAGAAAAAGTAAGTGATCCTGAAGTGCAACAATGCCTTAGTACACTCCCTCCAAATGTTTTATTGCCTTGGGTAAAGGTGTAATGACTGAGGGGATCACTCAACTTGACTTAGCAAACACAAAATCTTGCTTAGATGCGATTAAAAACCAACTAGGGGAAGAAGGTAAGCAGCTTGCAGAAAAAGTTGAACTTCTGGAAACAATACAACAAAACAAAATGACTCCAGAAAATTGGCAAAAAGCCATCCAGCTTCTTGATCAAGATGTTGCTACTTACTTAAAGACACATCAAAACAATATTTATCCTGAAAGGGCAGAGCTTAGTCAGATAGGGTTATTGACTCAGCTAGTATCTACTGGAACTTTGCAAAAATTAAACCTTCAAGAGGAAGTGTATAGCGAATTATTACAAAGTGCAAAACCAGAAGAGTTATATAACTTTTTTCAAGCTATTTTATCAGCACAAAACCTTGATGTTACCCCATCTCCAGGAGAGTTGGTTGTTAGCTATCTGGAACAATTAGGGTTTAATAATTTTTGTCAACTGGTGGAGAATTCTCCTGATCATTTCACTAAGTTACCTCAAAATGAACAGAGTTTATTCCTAGAGCAACTAAAGCAGCATAGTAGACTAAGTTTTAAGAAACAGCACATAGATGCTATGCAAAAAGTGGTATCTCCTGAATTAAGACAGCAATTTTATTTAGGCAACATAACAGGTGTAGTTGAAGATAATCAGTACCTATACCCTATGTTCCTTATTGCTCTTACTGACCCAAATATAAAGTTGAGTCCAGAAGAGCAACAGCAGCTGATCCAAGATATGAAAAATAGGCAAATTACTCCGGATGAAGCAATACTAGAAGAGCTAATAAACCAGGCAAAGTTAAATATTGAAATGGAAAATTTGCAACAAATCTTCAAAAATGAGGTTATAGAGCCTGCTATTAAACAATATACATTGGGGCGACTGAAAAATGCTGAGCAGATGAAACAGAGTGTAAATAACTATCTTATTGCTCAATTTTTCACTCCAGAGGAGCGACAGGAAATTTACAAAAAAATAATACGAGACAAGTTTCAGACAATTAAAAAAGAAATTCAAGCAAACAGTATAGAGGATGTTGAAAGTTTAAAAGTTTCTGTTATGGAACTGCAACGTTTGTGTAATTTTGCACAAGACATTGAAGTAGATGCAATAGATGGTCTCTCTATCTTGCAATATATGTTGCAAGGTTTAAGTGATAAAGACATAGCCATCAATATAGTAGATGCAATACTCCCTAGATCAGAAGAAGAACAGCGTACAATGCTGCAAAATCTTCCACAGGAAATGAAAAACCAGTTATTAGAGCAAGCTTGTAGGCAATATTGTCGTGAAAATCTTGCTGCAGCTGATAAAGAGAGGACTGAGAAAATTGGAATGGCATTGAGCAATGACAACTTCTTGGGTTATATGCTAGAACATCTGCAAGGTGAGGAAATGGCAAGGGGAGTCAGGACTATCCTTATCGGCAAGTCAGTAGAAGGGCAGAGCGTAATGTTACAAAAGCTTTCCCCAGAACTGCAGGGTAAGTTGCTACAGAGCTTAGAGGGTGAAAACAGAATAAAGGCAACAAAGGCAATCCTTCATGGTAAGGCAGAAGAAGAACAACGTACAATACTACAGAGCCTTTCTCAAGAACTGCAAGATGCACTGCTAACACAAGTTTGCGAAAGTTATTGTCGTGAACAAAATCCTACTGATGCTAGAAAGGAAGAACTTGAAAGAATACATAAAGCTTTGACAAGTACAGGACATGGACATTCATTTTTACTGAATGAAAAATCAGAGTTAGGGAAATTTGTATCTAATATTGAGGAAGATGCACAACCTTTAAATAAATTTCTTGCTCAAGTACAAAATATCCAGGGTTCTAAATTGCAGGACAAAATTAATATTGATTGGATGATGAAAAACACTGAATTGCCTACACTTAGAAAACTTTATCAAGTTACAGAAAAACTGAGTTTTGAAAAAGAAGCAGAAAAAAAGAAGCTTCACCTCTTAAAAAGATTGGGATAGTACTCGCATGTCTTACTGTCCTTCCTGGTATCATCTATGGAATATATAAACTATCTAAATCTGATAAGGAAAAAGAAGACCTAAAAAAAAAGTAGCAACGCAAGTTTCCAAAGTAGCAAGTGAACTTAAGCCTGCTATTAAGTAGTCAGAGCAAGAAATTCCTTGGACTCAAAAAATTAATTCAGAAGTGCATCCAGTGCATAAATCTATTGGACATTTTACTCAAGCCCTGGCTCAAGCAAAACAATCATTAAGCAGGGAGCGTTGAACTCATGGGACAACTTGAGTTATAGCTTATTCTGTATTTGCCTCTCTTTCACTGATCTGATTTTTCGGGGTCATTATACAACTAATACCTCCATGTTATGGCAATCTATTTCAAGAGCTTGTTTTGATTATCTATGGAAAAACTAATACCACCTTTTAGATTTTTAATATGGGGAAATTTATTTATCTGTAATTTAAAACAATTAGATCGAGTATTATTATCTAAAAATATGAAAATCTTGTGTGCCAATGCCTCTATAGTGCTAAAAGTTTTGTCATTAAATTTTTCTAATCCATTGCATATACTATGATAACAAATTGTATCTTTAATATTATCCGTTATAGAAGCTTTTGGAAGGGTTGTAAAATAAATCTCTATTGATAATAAAACTCTCTGTTTGTTTTCTCTCTCACTTTTATCAACACCTAAGTATATAAAAAGCTCATAGTCGTTTATTTTCAAAACACTATTGTTTTGTACTTGCATCAGCAAAATTTTCTTCTAGTTTCAAAATGCTTACTAAGGTAAGTTTCTTACTGACCTTTGGACATATTTCGATAAAAATCTCTCCATCTCTTTTGATTACTTCGCCAACATAAATGCCATGTGGTATATATCCTCCTTCCCCAGAAGTGACTACAATCTGCCCATCTTTAATTTCCGACTCATCAGTCAAATAGAGCAATCTTAGATATTTCCCCTTATCCAAACCAGCAGCAACTCCCCAATAATGAGTATTGAGGATTGATACGGGAATTTTTGAATTTTTATCGGTTAAAAGCTGCATTTTTGAAGATTTATTACTAACATCAATTACCCTCCCTATCAATCTATCATGAGCTACTATAGCATTACCTTTTTGAACCCCATTTTGTATTCCAATATTCAGTAGATAGTGATTAAGGAAGTTTTCATGAGATTCCAGCACAACTCTACCTGTAATTTTTGAAAAAATGAAATTATCTTGAAAATTAAGCAGTCGCTTTAAATCCTGATTTTCTACTTTTATCAATTCTAAGTCTCGGAGTTTTTCTTTTAATTTTTGATTCTCCAAATAGGTATCTCTACTATTAGTCAGCATGAAGATATAATTTTTTAGCTCACCATATCTATTTTGAACCCAGTATATTGGATACGAAGCCACTGAATAAGTTGATACCAAAATATCGTGAGTCTTATCACGAAAATCC
>CAZJPD010000011.1:22717-28608 GCA_964547795.1 uncultured Candidatus Midichloriaceae bacterium
AATCCCTAAATTCAGGTATATTAAGGCTTAATAATATAATTACTAAAAGCAAAAAAATCTTATTAACATGCCTCTTCAGTAATTTTATATTCCCAAAAAGCAAGTAAAATTTCTTTGTATTATCCCTATTTTTAACCATTTAATTTTTTAATAATCTAGCTTTTTTTAATTTTTCAAAATCTTCTTGTGCATGATATGATGACCTTGTCAATGAACTTAATGAAACCATATAAAAACCTTTTATTTTTGCCATTTTCTTGTAATAATCAAATTCTTCTAAGTCAACATACCTCTTGACAGTAGCATGCCTAGGAGTTGGTTGTAAATATTGACTTATGGTAAGGAAGTCAACATCAGCTACTCTCAAATCATCCATAACTTGCAAAATCTCTTCTTTTGTTTCACCTAAACCTAGCATCATCCCAGATTTTGTAAATATACTACTGTCCAGTTTTTTTACATTATGCAATAAACTTAACGAATGAAAATATCTACCACCTGGTCTAATTTTAGGATAGAGTGAGGGGACTGTGTCTAGGTTATGATTAAAAACATCAGGCTTAGCTTTGACTATAGTTTTGTACACTTCACCTTTTTTAAGGAAGTCTGGTGTCAGAATTTCTATACTAACAGTAGGGCATGATTTTCTTATCTCTATGATACAATTTGCAAAGTGATTAGCCCCACCATCCTCTAAATCATCTCTATCAACTGAAGTAATAACAACATGCTTTAATCCTAATTCTTTTACAGACATGGCAATCTTTTCTGGTTCATATGGGTCGAGTTTATCAGGTAAGCCCGTTTTAATATTACAAAAACGACATGCACGTGTACAAACACTGCCAAGTATTATAAAAGCCGCATGTTTCTTATTCCAGCATTCTCCTATATTGGGACATGCTGCTTCTTCACAAACCGTATTTAGTGATTTATCCTCGACAATCTTTTTTATTTTTTTGAAAATTTTTCCAGTTGCTGCTTTAACTTTTAACCAAGATGGTTTTTCTAGTGGCTTATTATGACTATAAATTTTCTCCATTACTCTTGTTCTCATATCCATATATGCTATGGGCGGAAGGAAAGGGATTTGAACCCTTGTTACTCGTTAAAGTAAACACGCTTTCCAAGCGTGTGCCTTAAACCACTCGGCCACCCTTCCAAAGCTTGGTCAAGGCATGCTATACTTAATACACAAAAAAGAAACGCAAGCAATATAAAATTTTATTGACACAAGAGGTAATTTTACAGTAGTAAAAAGCTTTAAGTGGTGTTATCCGCAAATTGTGATAAGCTCTGAAAAGTTACACCTGACTACTAGCCCACATATTGCTGGCATATCATTAATGGTAGTAAATGCATTCTTTATGTCCTTACTATACGTGATAGTGAAGGTTTTAACTAGAGATTTCCATTTTTCCTCAAATCAAGTTGGTCTGTTATATAAGCTTAGCATACTGATTATAACATTGCTCTCGTGTATTAAACTGGGGTTTGTCCACCATTTAAAAACTAAAAAACTTATGTTCCATGCATTACGTGGTTTTTTCAGTATAGCTGGCTCTTTATCCATGTTTTATGCTGTATCAATGCTAAAGGTTATTAATGCTGCTGCTATATCTGAATTGACTCCTACTGTTATGGTTATAGCAGGAATTATAGTATTCAACGAAAGATTCACTTTACCTAAAGTAATATTACTTTTGGGTAGTATAATTGGTGTGTTATTTATAGAGGATTTTCAAGGTTTTGGGAAAAATACTGAATCTGAACCTGGATATTTATACGCATTCTTGGCACTGATTTTTTGGTCAGTTAACAATGTAATTATAAAAAAGCTGACTAAAACTGAACATTCAAGAGCACAGTTGTTTTATTCAAGTCTTTTTGCATCTTTATTCGCCCTGCCTTTATCTTTTTTTAATTTCTCATATGATTTTTCGAACGTTTCTTTGGATGCTACTGTTACCAAATGGCCTGCTTTTTCATACATTACAACATCTCTGATGATTTCTGCTGGAATTTCAAGTTTACTGCATAAAGTTTCATTTTTTAGAGCTTATAAGTTATCAGATATGTCAATAGTTGGTCCTTTTGATTATTTAAGGTTACCTTTCACTGGAATTTTTGCATATCTGATTTTAGGTGAAAGTGTGACAAGCCTTTATTCATTAATGGGATATGGGATTATTGTTGCAAGTAGTGTATATTTCATAATACAGAAAGGACAAAAAAACATTAACAATACCAATTGTATGGTATTTAGTATTATATAGTATAAATTGACTTTTACATGCTTATTGGTTATCATTAAGAAAATTTTGGTAAATATATTATACATGCGTTATATGGGTTGTTTGATGCTACTTTTTACATTGTCTTCTTGTTCTAAAATTGAGGTTAAAAAAGAATATCCCAAAACAAGTGAACAAAGGGAAGAGGAGCGTGTCGGAAAATTAACGGGTGAGGGACTTTTTCTTATTGGAGGGCAATCAAAGTAATTTACATCTGATGAAACAATAAGAGTGAACTCGTATTTATGGAGAGCTACTCTTGATAGTATTAGCTTTATGCCAACTAAACTCAACTGATTCATCAGGTGGTGTTGTAATAACAGATTTGTATAGCTTAAATGACAACTCTAGGGAACGTTATAAAGTTAATGTTTTTATTTTTGGGCAAGAGTTGAGATCTGATTCTATCAAAGTTAATGTATACAAGCAAAAATTAGATAAAAATGGTCGTTGGGAGCAACAATGTTCTGATAACAAGCTTGCTGATAAAATAAAAGAAAACATTATACATAGAGCAAGAGCATTAAAGATAATGGTAAAGGATATTCAATAGTCAAAATATCCTAAGAAGGTTCATGTCTACAAAAATGTTATTTTTCTTGAATAAACAAAAACTTTTTAGGGCTAAGTGTGTTCGAAATATGTTTTTTAGTGCTGAGGTTTATATAAATGCCAGTAGCTATTGAAAATGCTATCACTGAAGAGCCACCATAGCTGATAAATGGAAGTGTCATGCCTTTTGTGGGGAAAAGATTTAAGGTTACCCCTATATTAAATAAAAATTGCATGGAAAAATGTAACAATATACCAAAAATAGCATATATGTAGAATAAATCAGATACCTTTGTTAAGCTCCAAAATCCTCTTAAAATAAAAAAGGTAAACGATAATATAATTAATATGCAGAAAATAACTCCAAACTCTTCCGCTCCTACAGCAAATATAAAATCTGTATGAGCATCAGGTAACACATATTTTATAGTACCTTCTCCTGCTCCTTTACCAAAGAGTCCTCCATCTAAATATGATGAGAGTGACTTTTGAATCTGATAGTTTGATGAGTCAACAGGGCTAATAAACTTATCTACTCTTTGGGTGACATGTGGAAAAAACAAGTATGCTATGTATGTAGCAAATATAAAAAATGCAAGCATAATTAGTAACCATGACAATTTTATTCCTGCTATAAATAATGAAGCAAATGTGGCAATACTGTTTGTTACTGTAACCCCAAAATCAGGTTGTAATAATAACAAAATAGCAACCAGTATGTTGAGGAACATGCAAGTGCAAAACATTTTAAGATTTACTTTAATTTTTTCATCAGAGAGAATTATGGCTAAAAAACACGTATAAAATGGTTTTAAAAATTCTGAAGGTTGCAATGAAAACCCAAAAATATTTAGCCATCGTTTAGCTCCTTTAATGGTATCGCCAAAAAATATGACTAGTATAAGTAGTACTATGGTTGCAATAAACCCTACTAAAATAATTTTTCTTATAAATTTCTCACTGACAGTTGAAAGAAATAAAATTATACCTAAACCAAGCACTAAAAAAACAAGCTGTCGTTTTACAAAATAATAACTGGGCAACCCTAACTTCTCTGCAACACCTGTTCCTGCTGATGCTAATAACAATATACCTAATAACATGATAAACACAATGTTGGCTACAGCAACCAGGTCAATAGAATCCCACCATTTTGATTTTAGTCTTGTGTTGAATTTCACAGTAATATCCTAGCGTCAGATTAAAAAGTTATCATTTAAAAAAATTTCCCCCTGCCTTATTCCAGCTACATCTATTCCATGTCCAAGATACCTTGAAACATAGGTTTGCGTTTGAAACCCACATTTCAATAATATTCTCCTTGTTGTCCGCATATATGCAATAGGGACTATATTATCTTCTTGACCATAAATCAGCATAACTTCTGTTTTCTTTTTGTTAACTCCACATTTCCAAGCATTGTCTATTGCCAAGCCAGAATATCCTAAAAGAAGCTTGGGACTGATTAACCTTTCCAGAACTAGATATAATGAAAGCATTGTGCCTTGCGAAAAACCAAGTAAACATAAATTATCTTCACACAACTTGTTTTCTTCCAATTGTTTTAATATAAAACTCAATAGTATCATCTCGACTTTTTTCATTTCCCTCAAAAGGGCTTTATCTGACCTATCAAGCAAGCTAAACCATTGTCTACGTCCTTCTTGTGCCATGCCTTCCCATTGGAACGGAATGTTGCCTTCTAATTGAAATGGAGCACTTGGCGATATAAATAATGCATTTGGCAAGGTATGGGATAATTCTGGGGCTAGATTAATTAGATCATCTTTGTTAGAGCCATATCCATGTAACATAATCACCAATTGTTTTGGAGGCTCTTCTGCATTTTTGATGTACTTGGTATATTCCAACATAAACAACGTTCAGACTTAGTTAAAAAACAATAGGTATTATGGGACCGATAGTGTATAGAGAGTCAAGAAAAAAATCATAAGAAAAAAAGATTAAGGTTGAAGGAAGTACTATTAATTCAGGGATTTTAATCTCCAATCATCACTATACATTCCAAGCAATATCCTTGATATAAAAGATTTCTTATCTGTAGCTCGGATTAAAATAAATAAAAAAATAGTTAAATTAAAGATATTGACGAAACTAGCATATATGTTTAGCTTGAATATATTGAGTAGTAGATGTGTATTTTGTTTTTTTATTTTTAAATATTGAGGGTTAGTTATATGGAGGTATAGTAATTTAGAAGGAAAAGAGTATGTTTAAAAATAAGTGTATAAAGGCAGAAGGAAATGCTCTTCTCATGGATAAAGAGGGTAGCATCGAAAAACCTTAGTATAAGGTTAGGGTAAGGGATCATGTAGATCGGATGCTTGTAGAAGCAGAAAAGTTATTCCACTCTACTCATCATGAAGAGCGATCAGCAAAATGATAAAAATACATTAAGTAACAAAGAACATAAAAAAGACACAATTCTTTTAAACGATAGTGTCCTAGAGAGGTGTAATAAAGGTGGTCTTTTAAAGAATAGGTACTATATTGATAAATCACAGCCAATTCTTCCCTTGTTCAATGAATTTTATGAGGTTTATTGCGTAAAAGATATTCAAGACTCTGACGATAAGACTTTATATGCAACAATATTTAAAAAACCTATAATATTAAAGATAGATAAGATACAATATACCATTTCAAATAATATTGATAATTTTGTTAATCCTATTGCCATAGGTGTAGTTGAAATTGAATTTCACAATGATCAGGAAGAGTATATAGCTATCATTTATCGTAGAATTTCAGGGGTATCTTTGGGAGAGCTAATAGATAAGAATGAACATTTTTTTGATAAGTATATAATCAAAAATATCGTTTACAACGTAAACGAAGTATTACGAAATTTACACAAATTAAATATTACTCACGGCTCTATTAATTTAGATAATATTTATCTAACAAAAGATGGAAAAATAGTAGTAGGTGAATGTTTCTCCTTTCCATGTGGGTATACTCAGAATCCTCTCTATGAGCCTGTAAGTATCTCCGGGGCATTACCATATGCAAAGAGTAACAAAA
>CAZJPD010000012.1:0-12033 GCA_964547795.1 uncultured Candidatus Midichloriaceae bacterium
AATTTTTAGTCAAGTATTTTTCATTTTTCAATGTATTTAAGTACATTACATTTAGAAGTATAGGGGCATTATTTACTTCATTGTTGATAATGATATTGTTCGGCAATAAGTTCATAGACTTTCTTTCTTCGATCCAAAAAAGTGGACATCCTATTAGAGAAGATAGTCCAGAAAATCATAATATCAATAAAAAAGGAACTCCCTGCATGGGTGGGATTTTAATTATTTTTTCAGTACTAGTATCTGTTTTACTGTGGGCTAATATTAAAAATATTTATATTTTGCTATTAATCTTTATCTTGATATCATTTAGTATCATCGGTGGAATAGATGATTGCAAGAAATTAAAGCTTAATAATTCCAAGGGGCTATCTGCCAAGCTGAAATTTTCGTTACAGTTAATTTTAAGTATTATCGCTATTGCTATAATTAGTAATATAAGTGCAGAGCAGCATGCAACAACCCTAGTTTTTCCATTTTTTAAAAATTTGATATTTGATCTTGGAATATTTTATTTTGTTTTTGCTATATGTGTTATTACTGGAGCATCTAATGCTGTAAATCTTACGGATGGTTTGGATGGTTTAGCTATAGGTCCCATTGTTATTATATCTGCTTTTTTTGCTATCATTTCATATTTAGTGGGAAATATTGTTTTTACCAGCTATTTGAAAGTGGTGTACGTAAAGCATGCAGGGGAAATAGCAATATTTTGTTCTGCCCTGATAGGTGCAGGATTGGGGTTTTTATGGTATAATGCTCCGCCCGCAAAGGTATTTATGGGAGATACTGGTAGCTTGGCTTTAGGGGCTGTTATTGGTACAATCAGTATCATTACAAAGCATGAATTGGTTTTATTTATCGCAGGGTTTGTATTTGTTTTTGAGGCTATTTCTGTAATTTTACAAGTAGGGTCGTTTAAATTAAGAGGTAAAAGAATATTCAAAATGGCACCAATTCATCATCATTTTGAAAAAGTAGGGTGGTCAGAGCCAACGATAGTAATAAGGTTTTGGATTGTAGCAATAATATTTGCCCTAATAGGTCTCACGAGTCTAAAGATAAGATAAAGTTTTACTTATAGAAGTATTGCCCAAAATAACTATCATATTCAATTCATTATGCTATAGCATAAACTATTAAGGTAGAGATATATCATTATGGAAAAATACATCCGTCATTGCGAGATCGCAACAGCGATCGTGGCAATCCAGGAAATACCTCACGTAAAGATGGATTGCCACGCATGCTTTGCATGTTCGCAATGACAGATGGAGGAGAATATATTGCCCATTACGTGAGTTTACAATGACGAGAATATATGGATATAATAATGTCTCAACCTTAGTGCTTTATGTTATAATTGATTACACCAATTTGTAATTTTACTTCAGCACCATCAAGGTTAAACAATTTTTTCATAGCTGGGGAAGTGATTTCATCTTGCAACTCAGTTGCTAAGGTTTGTTCCTTAATGTACTCCTGCCATTGACTGATTGCTTCTTGGATTAGCCCTTTATTGCTGGATATACCCAATTTTATCCTATCTGTAATATTCAAATCCATTTCTTTTCTCGTTTGCTGAATCACTCTTACTGTATCCCTGGCAATACCCTCAAGCTCTAGCTCTTTTGTGATGTTCAAATCAACTAGCACTAAAGCATCATTTGTTGAGAGTGGACTGATGCTGTTCCTGTATTCGTCTTTTACCTCCAGCTTTAACTCAAATTCACCTGCATTCAACACGCAGTTCGCAATCTCCACTTTATCATCAATGATTTTCCAATTACCTGCTTTATTAGCTGTGATTATGTCCTTTATCTTTTGTGGTAATCTTTTGGCAAGTACTGGAAAATTAATTTTTAACTTGTAATTTACGTATTTAGAAATTTCCTCCTTATCTAAATTAACCCAGTGCTTTACGTTGATTTCATCAAGTACTAGCTGTTTCAACTCCTCCGATAAGCTATCATCCGCAACACCAATAAAAATAACCTGCTTTAATGGTTGCCTTATGCGTATATTCTGCTCGTTCCTGATTCTTAGAGCAGTATTGCAGGCATCACGCACTTTCTCCATATTATCTATTAAGGTTTTATTATCTGCGATTGCATCTATCTTTGGAAAATTTTCCAGGTGGACACTTTTTGCCGTTGTATCCAGGTTTAAAAATATCGCCTCCGTTATAAGGGGAAGCAATGGAGCTATAGCACGAACAAGTATGTGCAAAGCGGAATATAATACGTTGTAGGCAAAGAATTTATCTTGATCTTTTTGGTGTCGCCAGAATCTCTCTCTTGAACGTCTGATATACCAGTTATTCAGGATTTCCAGAAATTCCTCAGTTGCTTTGGTGGCAGTTGCAGTATCATATTTATCTAACGAGTGTTTTATTAATTCCGTAAGAATTACTAATTTTGACATTATATACCTGTCCAAAATGTTTTCTGATTTAAAATTGAATTCTGCCTTGATTTTGTCTGCTTTAGAATAAATTGAAAAAAAGTTAAATGCGTTCAAAAGCGGTTTGATAACACTTTTAACTACTTCTTTAATACCATCTGCATTTTTATCCATTATCAACTCCTGTCCCCGCATCACAGCCGAAGACATCATAAACCAACGCATTGCATCAGCCCCGTATTTTTCAAATATCTCCTTTGGATCAGGATAATTTTTCAGACGCTTAGAAAGTTTTTCTCCACCATCACCAAGTATCACACCATGGCATATACAATTTAAAAACGGAGGTTTATCAAATAGTGCTGTGGAAAGTACCATTAAAGTATAAAACCATCCCCTCGTTTGTGCCAAGTATTCCACGATGAAGTCGGCTGGAAAGTGGCTTTCAAACCATTTTTTATTTTCAAATGGATAATGCACTTGTGCATACGGCATAGAGCCACTTTCAAACCAGCAATCCAATATCTCAGGTACACGCCTTAACTTTGACTTACCAGTCGGGTCGCTGGGGTTTGGTTTTGTCAATTTGTCAATAAACGGACGATGCAGATCATCCACCTTTGTATTAAAAGCTTCCTCTATTTCTTTTATAAAACCATATACCTCAACATGTGGATACTTTGGGTCATCGCTTTGCCAAACGGGTATCGGGCATCCCCAAAATCTATTCCTTGAAATTGACCAATCCCTGGCATTTTCTAACCATTTACCAAATAATCCCCCTTTTACATGCTCTGGTATCCAGTTAATCTGCTTGTTATTTTGAAGCATTTTTTCCTTTATGGCTGTAACCTTGACATACCATGATGGAACAGCTTTGTATATGAGAGGCGTATCTGTACGCCAGCAATGCGGATAATTATGAATATACTGTTCAGTCTTTAGCCAAAGCCTTTGATTTTTTAGATAAATGATTATCTGGTCGTTAGTTTCAAAAACCTGTTTCCCGATGTAATCTTCAACAGGATATGTGAAGTTTCCAGCATCATCTACAGGACAAACCACTTCTATGCCGTGCTTAGCACAAAGTATTTGGTCGTCTTCACCAAATCCTGATGCAACGTGAACGATTCCAGTTCCATCTTCGGTTGTAACAAAATTGCCAGGTAAAATCTGAAATGCGTTAAGGTGGTTTTTGAAATATTCAAAAGGTGGCTTGTATTTTAATCCTATAAGTGCCCTGCCCTTTAGCCTTTTAATCACATGATTACCTAGTTCCTTTTCATACTTTGGTAATAGTGTTTCTGCTATGATAATCGCATTACTATCCTTTTTTACTGCAACGTAGTCAATACCCTCCCCCACTGCTATTGCAAGATTTGATGGCAATGTCCATGGGGTTGTAGTCCAAACAGCTAACATTACGGAGTCGCAATCCTCAATAAGCTTTTCTGTCAACTGGAATAAAAGCGTAACTGCTTTGCTTTGCTTTTGGCGATAGGAGTTGTCTATCCTTGTCTCAAAATCAGAAACAGGGGTTTCACATGCCCATGAATATGGCATTACCCTCATGGATTGATATATCAAACCTTTGTCGTAAAGTTCCTTGAATGCCCAAATTACACTTTCCATATAATCCTTATCTATTGTCTTATAGTCGTTCTCAAAATCCACCCAACGAGCCTGCCTATTGACATATTCCTGCCATTCTTTTGTATATTTTAAAACAGAGTCCCTGCAGTGCTTATTAAACTTTTCAATTCCATATTTCTCTATCGCAACCTTGCCCGATATTCCTAATTCTTTTTCTGAATACATCTCAGCAGGAAGCCCATGACAATCCCATCCAAATCTTCTATCAACCTTTTTGCCCTGCATGGTTTGATATCTAGCAAATAAATCTTTGATAAAACCTGTAAGCAGATGTCCATAATGAGGTAATCCATTAGCAAATGGAGGACCATCATAAAAAATGAATTCCCCACCCCCTTTCAAGCTTTGCTTAAATGTATTTTCTTCAGACCACTTCTTTAATACCTGTTTCTCAATATTGCTGAAATTTTCTGTACCCAAGTCTATATGCACATTACTATTTGCTTACATAATATAGGTTTTGTTATAGCTAAAAATCACAAAATAAGCAATACTGAGAAGTTCATTCTATAGTTTATCACATAAAGGTTTGGACATATTATTAATATATTTCGTCATTGCGAACCTGTGCAACAGGCGTGGCAATCCATCCTCCTGCCTTGTCATTGTGAACTCACAGAGTGAGTATGGCAATCTCTGGATCACCACGATCGCTGTTGCGATCTCGTGATGACGAAAATTGAGAGTTGCCACCTCGTGATGACAGAATAAAAAAATTAAAATATCTATATCTTAGTGGTATATGCTATATACTCAGTCATCACATAATAAATTGACATTTAAGCATTAACTTTTGCCTTTTATCAATTAACGAAACCCCATACTTTAATTTTCTTTGGGGATTTTGACTACTAACCCATCTAGTTCATCCCGCATAATTATCTGGCAACTTAATCTTGAGGTTTTTATTAAATTAAAGGCTAAATCAAGCATATCGTCTTCCTCTTTGCTTTTTGGCACTATCTCATCTAATAGATTGTAGAACTTTTCTTCTATAATTACATGGCAAGTTGCACAGGACAATGAGCCTCCACAAGAACCCTCGATTTCAGATATGCCATTTTTGTGAGCTATTTCCATTACAGATAACCCGTTAGGGGCTTCTACCTCCTTTATCCTACCATCTTCAAAGAGAAATTTAATTTTTGGCATTTTTCTTTTTTGTTTTTCCTTTTTTTTCCGAAGTAATAACCTTTCTTTCAGTAGTTACTTCTCTTTTTTCAGAAATCATAACCTGAGAAATGGTTTCTTTTTTTATTTTAACTTTTACTTCAGGAGTAATTTCAACTAGCAAAAGACCAGTATCTACTTCTAACTTAGCTACTTTACCTAAAATCCCCCCAGCAGTCAGAATTTCATCACCTCTTTGAAGGTTATTAATCATATTATGATGATTTTTCAATTTTTTCTGTTGTGGACGAATAACTAAAAAGTAAAAAATGACAATGATGACAGCCAAAGGTGCAATGTTCTGTCCAATTTGCTGTATAGACATTCCACCTGCCTCTGCATACGCCGATTGTATAAGCATTTAAAATCCTAAAACTATATATTTTCGTTAACTCTTATACTAAAGTCAGTGTTTTTTCAATAAATTTCATCTCTAATGTTATTCTTATAACTTAAAATTATAGCTTAAAAAAACATTAGTTACTTTGATTCCATTGCTGATACTTGATTCATTAATATATCCATACAGTACTCAATTACATCTTCAACAGATGATAGCTCCACTGATTCAACTTTTTGTAAAGCAGTTTCAATGATGTTATTAATATCCATAAAGCCTATCTGTTTATTTAAAAATAATTTTACTGCGATTTCATTTGCAATATTAATTGTTATCACAGCACATTGACCAGCTTTATAAGCTTCTCTTGCTAAATAAAACAATGGAAATCGCTTTTTATCAATTCCTTTAAAGGTAAAAGAGCCTATCTTTGCTAAATCCAAAGGAAGATGATTAAACCTAGTTCTATTTGGATAATCAAAAGCTGTTGATATCGATACTCTCATATCATGATGTCCTATCTGAGCTAGAACTGAACCATCACTGTAATGTACCATTCCATGAACGAGAGATTCAGGGTGTATTATAGCTTCCACCTTTTCTATATCCAATTTAAACAGTCTACATGCTTCTATTACCTCCAGCCCCTTGTTCATCATATTTGAACAGTCTACTGATATCTTATTTCCCATCTTCCAGTTTGGGTGTTTTATAGCTTCTTCTGGAGTAACATCTTGAAGTTCTATCAATGGTTTATTCAAAAATGATCCACCTGAGGCTGTCAAAACAACTTTATCAATTTGCTCTCTGTTATCGTTTTCAAAAACCTGAAATATAGCATTATGCTCAGAATCCAGTGGAATTATTTTTGTTCTCTTTTTCTCAGCCTCCTTGATTATAAAATCGCCTGCACAGACTATACTCTCTTTATTCGCAAGCCCTAATACCTTAGAGTTTCCAATTGTACTCATGATCGGTCTAAGAGCTATAATGCCGGTAATACCCACTATTACTATATCATACTCAAGGCTAGCTAAGTTATTTAAGTCTGCATCTCCAACATAAACCTTAATATTAGTTGAACTAAGCAACTCTTTTAGTTCACTATATTTGCTTTTATTACAAATAACTACGTTTTTTGCCTGAAATTCAACTGCCTGTTCAGCAAGTTTTTTGACGTTATTGTTAGCAGTTAATGTAATGACTTGGTACTTATCTTTATGCTGAAGAATCAAGTCTAAAGCATTACACCCTATACTTCCTGTAGAGCCTAGTATTAAAACTTTTTTTTTCATTTTATGCCAAAAGATATAATAAGGTAAAAAAATATCGCCCCTAAAAATACGCTATCCAATCTATCAAGAATTCCACCATGTCCTGGCAGAATGTTTCCACTATCTTTTACATCAAATTTTCTTTTAAAATACGATTCTAATATATCACCTACTTGCCCAACAAAACCCACTAGAACACCTAATGATATCCAAACAACAACAAAATGTGGGGGGCTACTTACTTTCACAAATTCTGCTTCTGATAATGACGGTAATTGTAAGAACAATTTTGCTTCTAATAATGATAATACAAAGGTTGCACAAATTCCCCCAATTAAACCTGACCAAGTTTTTTTAGGGCTGATTGCAGGGCATAATTTAGGTCCTTTCACTAGGCTTCCAGTAATATATGCAGCTGAATCAAACATCCATATCCAAGACAATAAAAGGATTATGCAAGCATCTCCTAGAAAATTTGATCTAATATGCTTCAAACATGATATAGAACAAATGATATAGATTGACATTGATATTATCCAAAGCAACTTTTTATAAATAGGCATTTGTTTTGCCTTACTGACGATATTAACCACTTCAAAAATGGAAAGTCCTAAGATTATAAATAAAAATAAATCAAAAATAACATCACCGGCATAATTGACAAACAATACCACAGGCAATAATATTAATGCTGTTATGACCCTTTTTACAAAATTTACTTTATTTCCCATATCTTCTTTCTCTTTTATTAAAGTCCTCAATAGCATCCATTAAGTCATTTTTGTTAAAGTCTGGCCAAAGTTTACTAGTAAAGAAAAGCTCCGTATAAGCCAATTGCCATAATAAAAAGTTACTTAGCCTCTGCTCTCCAGCAGTTCTAATTAACAGGTCTGGATTGGGTATATTATGTGGGTTAATAATTGTCCCAAATAAGTTCCTTATCTTTTCTGTATTATTGTGTTTTTCTTCGTCATATAGCTTACTAAACTTCACAGCTGCACTTAATATCTCATCTGTAGAACCATAGCTTAATGCAATAATAAGGTAAAAATTATTTGTTGATGATGCTTCCTCCACATCCTTCATTGCCTTTCTAATATCAGCTTCTAATTTATCATGCTGACCAATAAAAATGACTCTAGTGTCATTCTCAATGAGTGATTTAATATCATTATTTAAATATTCTTTAAATATTTGCATCAAGCCATCAACCTCAACCTTAGGTCTTTGCCAGTTTTCCAGTGAAAAAGTATAAAATGTGAGGTATTTTACACCTATGCTTTGTGAGTACTTTACAATGTTTTGTATTGTTTTGATTCCTTGCTTATGACCTAAAATCTTAGGTAAACCCCTTTTCTTTGCCCATCTTCTGTTGCCATCCATGATGATTGCTATATGTCTTAGAATATTTGCTACACTCATTGATATATTCAGTATAATTTTAAAAATTCTACTATAATTTTTTTCACTCCTACTTTCTTAAAAAATACCTCTTTTACATTCCCATCTGAGGATAAGATCATACCTTTGCCAAAAGTAGCGTGTTCCACTTTCTCACCAACACTAAATTTGTCTCTCTTGATTGATTGAGATTGTTTTTGCTTTATCCATTGAACAGGAAAATATTTATTCTGTTTAAAGGTACTGTTAAAACGATTATTTATAATTTGGTAGGTATTTTTAGGCAATTCATTTATAAATCTTGAAATCTCTGATATCTGGAAATCCCCGTATATCCTTCTATGATAAGCATAAGAAATTGTCAAATTATTCTTAGCCCTTGTGATCGCAACATACGCCAACCTCCTTTCCTCTTCCAGTCCAACCTCCTTCTCTTCCTCAATTGACTTAGAACTCGGAAAGATACCTTCCTCCCATCCCGGTAGAAATACTGTATCAAACTCTAAACCTTTAGCTGTATGAATTGTCATTATATTGACTCTGTTATCTTCTGCCACGTTATCTGCATCACTTATTAAACTGACGTATTGCAAAAATTCATTTAGCGTTTCATATTCTTCTAAACTCCTCACAAGCTCCCTGATATTCCCCAACCTTTCTTTTGTTCCTTCTTTCTCTTCCTTTCTCCACATATCTATATAACCAGCTTTATCCAGTAATTCATCAACAACTTTGTGATGCTTTCTATGCTTTAATTGCTCATGAGAATTCTCAATATAGCTTATAAAATTACCCAATTTCTCCATTGCTTTGCTCTTAGATTTCTTTTCATAAACTAGAACTTTTGTAGTGGCAAAATAAGATTGTTGATTTTCCTTTGCCAGTTGGATTATGTCTTTAATCGTAGCAACTCCTATGCCTCTTTTAGGTGTATTGATAACCCTTTCAAATGCTAAATTATCATCCTTATTGACGAGCAAACGTATGTATGCAATGGAATC
Source organism: uncultured Candidatus Midichloriaceae bacterium (assembly GCA_964547795.1). Taxonomy (GTDB): domain Bacteria; phylum Pseudomonadota; class Alphaproteobacteria; order Rickettsiales; family Midichloriaceae; genus CAZJPD01. The sequence goes on from CAZJPD010000012.1 coordinate 9,243, forward strand.
TTTCACCTCCACTCTATCATAAAACTTTGTGCTACCCACAATCCTGTAAGGTATGCCCAAGAAATTAAGGCTCTCTTCAAAATTTCTCGTTTGAAATCCTGCCCTTACAAGGATTGCTATATCAGAGAGATTGCATTTCTTTAGCCTTTCAAGCATATCAATCTCATCCGCTATTGCTCTTGCCTCCTCTCTGTCATCATAGTAATTAACAACCTTAACTTGCTCCCCACTATCTTTATCAGTCCAAAGTTCCTTAAAGTGCCTACTACTGTTGTTTGCAATCAATTTACTAGCTACCTTTAAAATATGCTTTGTTGACCTGTAATTTTTCTCCAGTCGTATCACTTTAGCTTTTGGATAATCCTTATCAAACCTCAGAATATTTGTAATTTCTGCACCTCTCCACGCATAGATGGATTGGTCATCATCTCCCACACAACATATATTGTTATCATTTTGAGATAATGCTCTTAGCCATAGATATTGTGCAGTATTTGTGTCTTGATACTCATCCACCAGTATGTACTTAAACTTGTTTTGGTAATATGAACAGATGTCCAAATTCGTGTTGAAAAGCCTGATGTTATTCAAAGTCAAATCACCAAAGTCCATAGCATTAAAATTTTTCAGCCTCTCTTGGTATTCTCTGTATAGCTGTTTCACCTTTCCATTCGCAAAATGCTCCGCATCACCGCTAGGAACATTTTCAGGTAAAATTGCTCTATCCTTAAACCTACTGATATAATATAGCAGAATCTTAGGGGATACTTCTTTACTATCAAATCCAAAATCCTTAATAATTTGCTTACAAAGACGCAACTGGTCATCCTGGTCTATAATAGTATAATCGCCTGTATAACCTAAAACTTCCGCATGTCTTCTGAGAATTTTAGCAGAAGTTGAATGAAAAGTGCCGATACTCATACTACTAGTTGCATCTCCTAAGTGTTTTTCTACTCGTTGCTTCATCTCGCTTGCCGCCTTGTTGGTGAATGTTACCGCAAGAATCTGGGACGGAAAAGCATGAGCATTATCAACAAGGTTTATGATTCTTGATGTCAGAACCTTTGTTTTCCCTGTACCAGCCCCCGCTAAAATAAGCAAAGGACTATCAACGTGATTCGTTGCCTCTAACTGGTTTTTATTAAGGTCGGATAAATATTCTCTTTTTGTATCATTCATTTTGACTTTTATAAATAAATAGCATGTTATGAATTGGAGGGATAATCATCATTTTATTTATTGCCGTATATATTTTCTTTAAATTTGCAGCAACTCAACAATAGGGGGTTAAGAATATATCACTGAATTCCCCCCATTCTCTATTGGACATGCCAGTACTTTCTTGGGTAACTTTTTTACCTTGAATCATATCTTTTAATGCTGTTACTGCCATCTTTGATAAGACTACTGCCTCTTTTTTGTAATTTATAAATGCTTCATACGTATATGGCACCCATTTTACAACAATATCGAGCATCAAGTTAGAGTACTCTCTAATTTCATATTGAGCGTGTGCATCTGCCCTTAATCTCAAAAAATGAAGTAGATTGCTTAAATCAATTTTCCAATACCATTGTGTATAATAATTTAGTGTTAAATTCATTCTTGCTAATTCTCTGGCAATACCATCTTTATTCGGATCGTTAATCTCTCCTGTTTCTTGATTCAAATTCAATAAATCCATATAAGTATTGTAACATCTTAAGGCATCATCTCTTAGTATATCCAGCACTCTTTGTGCTTCATGTGGGTTTAATACTTGACTCCGTCCTTGTTTATTAACACTTGATTGTAAGGCTATATTTTCAAGATTAGGGAGATAAAACTCCTTATCTAAAATGGAATATCTAGCAGAGTATTCATTGACATTTGCAGTCCTATGTCTGATCCATTGCCTTGCTACAAATATAGGTAATTTGATGTGGAACTTAATCTCACACATCTCAAAAGGAGTTGTATGATGATGTCTCATCAGATAATTGATTAACCCCTTGTCTTGGCTTAACATTTTAGTGCCTTTGCCATAAGAAACTCTTGCTGCTTGAACAATTGCAGCATCGTCTCCCATGTAATCAATCACCCTAATAAACCCGTGATCTAGTACCTTTATTGGCTCGAATAGTACTTGCTCTAGGCTCTCAACAGTAGCCCTTTTTGTAGTGAATTTTTGTGCTTTTAAACCCCCTATTTCCTTATGACTTGCATCCATTAAATTAACCATTGCAATTAATTGCTCATAAATTATAATAGCTGAGTAAAACATAGATACAAGTATAACTAGCACATATGGGCAGTAAATCAAAGTTGTAATGAATGGAGGGTTTAAAAATGAAATGTTAATTTCTTTCGAGAAATTAGTTGAAAAACTAGAAAACAAAGCAATTAATGTGGATGTAGTAAAAAAAGCCTTCAATTTGGTTTGTATAGTATATAGAAAACAATTAGAAACATCCAACAAACCATCTATACTGCATTCTTTAGAGGTAGTAAAAATAGTTGCTAATTTTAATATGGATACTCACAGTATAGTTACAGCATTTTTACATGATACAACTGTAAATGATAGTGATATAAGGGACAATTTTGGAAGAGAAATTGCTGGTATACTTAAAGAAATTACAGAGCTGAACAAAATAGAAAATGACACTCCCTTCTTAGATAATAAAGAAGAAATTGAAAAGTATCAAAAGTCCCTGTATATAACATCGGGAAATATCAGAGTATGGGTTGTTAAATTTGCGAATAGGCTATATAAAATATTGAAAACTTTAAGATTGAGGCAGTTTCT
>CAZJPD010000012.1:12043-26178 GCA_964547795.1 uncultured Candidatus Midichloriaceae bacterium
GGCTATATAAGATGCAGAGATTAAATCAAATTTCTGATTTAACTGAAAGGAAAAGAGTTGCAGAAACAACAATTGTCATATATGCAGAATTAGCAGCAAGAATGGGGCTTCGATATTTTAAAGAAGAACTTCAAGCTTTAGCTTTTGCAGGATTATGTCCTGAAGAAAATAAACGTATCAAAACTCAAGTAGAAGAATTAAAAGGAAAGAATAAAAATTTAGTTAAAGAAATTGAAGATGATTTAAAAAATATACTCTTGAGCAGTAATTTGGATTACATAGAAATATCAGGTAGAGAGAAAAAACCTTTCTCAATATGGCATAAAATTCACAACAGAGATATTCCTTTCAAAGATATGACTGATATTTTTGCATTTAGGGTTATAGTAAAAAATGTAGAGCACTGTTATAAAGCCCTGGGTATAATACATAGTAACTATTGTGTTATAGATGGAGGATTTAAGGATTACATAGATGACCCAAAAAAGAATGTGTATCAATCCTTACATAATATTGTTATTGTATCTAAGGGACACAAGATAGAAATACAAATTCGTACTGAAAAAATGCACGAAGTTGCTGAACTTGGAGATGCTGCTCATTGGCAATATAAGAAGGGATAAACAATTCAGGAAAAAGATTTGATCTAGATTGATCGAATTTACAGGGAGTCTAATAGTATAAGCAAGAAAGGATGAGACATAAAAAGCCCTCATAATTCCCGTCATCACGAAGTTGCAACTTCTTACCCCCGTCATCACGAGATCGCAACAGCGATCGTGGTGATCCAGAGATTGCCACACTCACTCTGTGAGCTCGCAATGACAGGGCAGGAGGGTGGATTGCCACGCCTGTTGCACAGGCTCGCAATGACGATAATGTGGGGTATGGACTTGCAATAGACAAAATGTCTCAATCATGCAATTTATAGGGATCTATTCTCACAAAATCTATAAAAATACCTAAAATGTATATCTTAACCCGATAGCCAGGCTATGTGTTTGCACCCCAAACTTTTTTTGTCCTTCATATCCTACTTCCTGTTGTTTATTAGAATCCACATAAAATTCATACGACTTAAAGCCTTTACTTCTACCATAATCCTGAAATTTATAGCCAACATCCAGATCCAGTTGCTTACAAAGATTAAATGTAACACCCGTCATTATGGAATAAGAAAATGTATGTGTTGTCTGACCTTTAAAGATGAAGGTTTGCCTTCGAGTATCATTAGTTATAGTAGCATTTTTGGGTTTAATTTCTGAGTGTCCTGCACCAATACCAAAATAAGGTTTGACCACATAATCCACTGGTACATCATAGTACAAATTCAACATTACCGACTGAAGCTTAACTTTTTGCCTGTACTCTATTTCCCCATCTTCTGAATTACTTTTATATTTCATATCCCCTGTTCCACCATAAGTCAAATCACTCCTGATATTATCGTTGATCTTATAGCCAAGACCTAAAGAATAAGCAAAAACTTCTTTAAAACTTTTACTGCCACTTTTTTTATAGAATATATTATCACTTTTTACTTTATTGGACTTAGCAATACCAACATCTACTCGACTATAAAGACTATCTTTTGCATGCACATTAATACAGCACATTAACAATAACACTAAAGAAAAGAATTTTTTCATATTAAATACCTCTAATTATATCTCTATTTCGCAATTTACTCCCCCCTCTAATAAACATTCAAGAGCATTATCAAGCTCTTCATCAGAATGCTTTGTAGCTCCTTCTTCCATTACCTCAAAACTTTTGACAATATTTTCCACCTCCTGCTCTATCATTTCCTCAGGAAAATATTGAATAGTTATAGCAGCTTTATCAAATGATTCATCACTATATGGGCATTCATCCCCACAGGTGTCTTTCAGCTCTTCAAGCTCAGCAAGGTTTTTCTCTTGTATAGTCTCTTTTTTTAAGCTTATATTAGTACAATTATCTATAGCTGTTTTATTAAACAAACTCGCATCACAATCCAATTTCTTAGCATTATCCTGCTCACTATCTATCTTTAATTTGCCAGCACTTTTTTGGACATAATACTCTCCGATTAAGGTACTAAGTGCACTAGAATCTGTTGGAGCATCTACACTTGATATTATGATTTCCTTACTACTAGTATCTATTGCTGGGTCAGCAGAATCTTTCTTAAACTTTATTGTATACTCTTCATTATCTATTTGAACCTTTGCTATTGTTAATGAGGGACTACTACCAGTTAACTCCTTTACTTGATCTATTATTGTTTTTGGCAAATCTATCTTAGTACAACTTTGGGGTGTTATTTCGCTAAATAAACTATCAGCACAATTTAATGAAGCACCACTTATATCTATAACAGGTTTCTGATAAGTCCCTCCTATCTTGATATTATTACTAATTAAGGTACTAAGTGTACTAGAATCTGTTGGAACATCTACACTTGATATTGTAATTATATGATTAGTAATATCTATTGTTGGATATTCCGTTTGACCTTCAGCAAGTTTCTTAAACTTTATTGTATACTCCTGACTATCTATACTAACCTTTGCTACTTCTACATCACTACCATCAGCTAATCCATTTATCTGCTCTATTATTGTAAAATCTATTGTAGTACAAACTGCATCGCTTACATTGTCTATTTCACCAAATTCAACATCCTTACAATTCAATTGCTTACCGCTTGTATCTGTTGTACTTATTGCCCATGTTCCATCAACAGGTTTGAGATAAAAATCTTCAAAGAGTCCTTGAAGGGTTTCCTCAGTCCATTTTTCCTTTCCCTCAGGTTTCGTACAATAGAGGTTAATACTATTGTCTATTATCTCTCCATACCCTTCATTTTTACTTACTTTACCAACATTAATAGTATATAATATACCATTAACTGACATATTTGCTACATGTATAGACTCTTCTTGATTCCACTTATTATTTAATTCTTCTATTATTGATGTCATATATCCTCTTTAAAAATTCTTACCTTCTTACGCAACCAGTTTATACCATTTTATGCAAGCAATTTTTACCTCCCTAAACAAAATTATATGGATCAACATCCACCTTAAGTTGAATAGATGGGGGTATATCGATGGAGTTCAGCCAATTAGCGATGTAATTCTGGATATTATTATTTTTTTCAGTTCTGATGATAATTCTATAGCGAAACTTGTTTCTCAGCTTATACATCGGTGCAGGTGATGGTCCTAGTATTTCTATTTCTTTCATCAGGGGAGCTTTCTGAACGATATGGTGCATGAATGAGATAAGGCTATGCTCATTATTACTGCTGGCTCTGATCATTGCCAGCTTTGAAAATGGAGGCATGAATGCACCTTTTCTGTTCTTTATTTCGGAGTTGATAAAGGAGTCATAATCCCATTTTTCAATATGGGTTAATAGCTGGTTTTCTGCGAATGATGTCTGCACTAAAACCAATCCCCTTTCCTTCTCCCTACCTGCTCTGCCTGCTACTTGGTATAACAGTTGAAAGGTTTTTTCTAAAATTCTCAGATCGCATCCCGCAAACGATATATCCGCATCAATCACCCCGACTAGGTGTAAATCTGGGAAATTCAAGCCTTTGGCAAGCATTTGTGTTCCCAAGATGATATCGTACTCCTTGTTTTCTATGGCTTGTATTATCGCTGAGGCTTTTTTGAAATCGCCTATGGTGTCGCTGGTAAGCGTGGCTATTCTGGCATTTGGGAATAAAGCCTGTAGTTCTTCCTCAATTCGCTCTACGCCAGGTCCTATTGCTAGCAACTTCTCTTCAGATTTGCATTTATCGCATTTGATTAGTTTATCTTGGTGAAATCCGCAGTAGTGGCATAGCATTTTGTTTTTCTTTTTGTGTTCTACTAGCCAAAATTGGCAATTGAGGCATGAAAACTTTTCTCCACAGTCTTTACATAAAGTCAAAGTGGCAAATCCCCTTCTGTTTAAAAATATCATCGCCAGCTTTTTCCTTTCCAAGCAATTTGCAATTTCATCATGCAGGGGAGCAGAAATCCACTCATTGTATACTTTGCTTATCTGGGTTAAATAGATTATCTGCACTTCGGGCAGGGATACTCCAGTATATCTGCTAGGCAACTTATGAATTGTGTATTTCTTTTGCATGGCATTATAGTGGGTTTCTGCGGATGGTGTTGCAGTTGAAAGCAAAACTGGAAACTTTTCAATTTTTGCTCTTATAATCGCCATATCCCTTGCATTATAGATAGTCCCCTCTTCCTGTTTAAAGGAGTTGTCATGCTCCTCATCAATTACTGTGAGTTTTAAGTTCTGAAATGGTAAAAACAAAGCACTTCTTGCCCCTATTACTACATCAACATTACCATTTAATACGCCATGCCAAATGATGGCTCTCTTCTTAGGTGTTAGGGATGAGTTCCACTCAGCTATGATGCAATTCTTCAGCCTTTTCCTAAATCTTTCAATTAGCTGGGTTGCGAGTAAAATCTCAGGCAAAAGTATCAAAACTTGTCCTCTAGCATCAATAATTTTTTGTGCTGTTTCTAGGTATACCTCGGTTTTACCAGAGCCGGTTGCTCCTTGAATTAAATGAACTGAAAAATCATCAAACCCCCTGGCATGTATTTGCTCAACTATATTTTTTTGTAAAGGAGATAGATGTACCTCTGATAAAATCTGTGTATTGTCTCGAAACTTGCTATAATCTTTTTCGTTAATTTTATATTCCACATTTTTTTTATTAAGCAAAATCATCTTGACGATGTTGCCATAAGGTGTCACATTATATTTAGAAACCCATTTGGCAAAATCCAGAATTTCGGGATTAAGTGGGGGTATATCGTAGATGTTTATAATCTCTTTCAGCTTATATTGAATTTCATCTTTATAAAGTATTTCTGTTTTTGTAACAACGCCGACTTGCTCCTTATTTCTAAAGGCAACTTTTACTATAGAACCCATGCTTAAGTCTTGCTCTTGGTCAGGAAGCTTATAGGAAAATTCCTTATCCAATGGCAAAGCTAAAATGACATTGGCTACTTTAACTTTTGTAGACATTTTATCGATCCGAATCATTATATAGCTTATCACATAAAGGTTTAGACATATTATTAATATATTTCGTCATTGCGAGCCTACAGCAGTAGGCGTGGAAATCCATGTTTATATGGGCATATTTGTGGATCACCACGATCGCTGTTGCGATCTCGTGATGACGGAATAAAAAAGTTAAATATCTATATCTTAGTGGTTTATGCTATAAGCTTACGTATAAATACCTTTGTTATTGCGAGCTTATGTAGTTAAGGATTATAAGGTTTAATTACAAATCTTTTTCTTCAACACTGTCCACTTTCTTGATCTTTGGTTTAGAATCTTTTTTATTAGTACAGAGAAGATTGGTTATCGCTCTTGTGCATAAAAGCACTACAACCACTAACACTAATATTAAAAAAAAAGCCTTAACAAAATACTATAAATCTATTATATTAGTTAATTAGATTTTAACCTATTTTTTTATTATTTTCTAGCATATTTCACGACTATAGTTAAGTCTCTCGAAATTCTACTCAACACCTCTTCTTTAGGTATAATTTCCATAGTTTCATATATAGGGGGTGATTTAAACGTTCCCAAGACTGTAGCTCTGAGTGTTTTCATTACTACAACAGGCTTAACCCCAGCTTGATTTGCAAAATCATTACATTTTATTTTTAGATTCTCTGCATTCCAGTCCTCACATTGTTTTAAAGCCTCATAAATTCCACTTAAAATATCCGTATTGTCCTTTGAAGCAAGAATTTCTTGGGATTTTGCATCCATAGGATCAGCTGGAGAAATAAACAGGGATGCCAAATTCACAATATCATTTATCGTTTCTCCCCTGCCTTTTATTAGCGGAATTGCTGTCTTAATTCTTTTTTTGTGATCTTCATTTAATATCTTGTCCTCTAGTCTGTTGACAATCAATTCAAAAGGTATATCATTCTCTTGGGTTTGTATGTAATGCTGGTTGAGGTATTTTAATTTATCTATATCAAATTTAGCAGGTGATTTGTTTATGCCCTCTAAATCAAAAATTTTGATAGCCTCTTGAATGCTGATTATTTCACGATCTCTATGACTCCAACCCAATCTTAGTAAATAATTAAACAGGGCTTCTGCTAAATAGCCATTACGTTGATATTCTTTCATATCTAAAGCTCCATCCCTTTTAGATAACTTGTTTCCATAGCTACCATGTATAAGCGGTATATGTGCATAATTTGGCTCTTTCCAACCCAATGCTTTTAAAATCTGTAGCTGCCTGAAAGTATTGGTTGCGTGATCGTTTCCCCTTATAACATGCGTAATCCCCATATCGTAATCATCAACAATACAAGAAAGTAAGTATGTGGGGGTTTCATCTGACCTGAGTAGCACCATGTCATCAATCTCTGAGTTTTTTACCTTTATTGCACCAAGTACCACATCTTGCAACCTTGTAATACCATTATTACTGACCTTTAATCTAACAACGGGATTGTTTTTTGAAGCACCAGTAGAATGATTATTTTCATCTCGCCATTTGCTTATAAATTTTTTATTTGGATTATTTTTTTTGAACTCCTGTATTTCTTCTTGTGTAGTATAACAACGGTATGCCATTCCCTTATCAAGCAATATTTGGGCAACTTCTACATGTCTTTTAATATTATGCGATTGAAAAAAAATATCATCATCCCATTCCAAGCCCAACCACTTCAACCCACCTTTAATTGATCCTATATATTCTTTTTTTGACCGCTCCTTATCTGTATCCTCAACTCTTAGGTAAAACTTCCCTTTATTCTTCTTAGCAAACAGCCAATTAAAAATAGCCGTTCTAGCTCCACCTATATGCAGTGTTCCAGTAGGGCTAGGTGCAAATCTAGTTTTAATCATCGCTCAATAAGTAATTTGTTTTTAATAAGGGGCTGAATAAAATTTTGGGTTTTGTACAGAAAATAGCCTTAAACTCAAACTTTTGTTATACTGTATATCATCAAAAGACAGATGATAAGTTCCTTGAGCCTCATTTTCAAATATTACTTCCCTTAACGTTATCGGATTAGTTGCAAAGATTATCATAATGTCAACATCGATATCCTTAGTATGTTTGGTAATATGTAAACTAATGTTGTTTTTATCAGAAATTACCTTATTGATATCATTACGTAGATTAATCTTTTTACTGGCAAGTAATTTGAAAAAGTAATTTTCCTCCTTGGTATATGATGTTTCATCTAGTTCGTGTTCATGGTACATGACAACATCGTTGTTTAAGACAATGGTTGCCTTTTTAGGAGTCAAATATTCAAAACGCAACTTACCCGGTTTTGATATATATAGCATGCCTGTTTTGGTTTTATTATCCTCAATAGTAATCTGTTTAAATTTTGCTGTGATTGTTTGAAAATCGTTTAGGTAGTTTTCTATACTACTTATGATTGATTTCTCATCTGCTATAGAAGGTAAGGTGAAAAAAACAAAATATAATAGAAAGATTTTCTCTAAGTATTTCATGCTCTAACTCTTCGATCGACAATTTATATGCCTATGACTTATATCAATATTATGATAAAATTGATACTTAAAAGGGAAACTTATATGAGTATCAGTATATTGCTATTATGAAAAAAGAAAAAGATGTAATTTCTATAGCAAAGCAGGTAATTAATGATGAAATCACAGGCTTGCAAGACTTATATGACTCAATTAATCAAGAATTTGAGGATGTTATACAGAAAATTGTAAAAAACAAAGGCAGAATAATTTTTAGTGGTATGGGCAAAAGTGGCTACGTTGCACGTAAAATTTCTGCTACCATTTCATCTACGGGGACTCCTTCCTTTTTTATTCATCCGGCGGAAGCTGGACATGGTGATTTAGGGATGATAACTAAGCAAGATATAGTTGTTTTATTATCTAATTCAGGGGATACACTTGAGCTGAATACAATCATAGAATATTGTAAAAGGTTTAATATTTTCATAATTGGTATCACGAGAAAAAAGAACTCTGTTTTAAGCAAAATATCTGATTTGCCAGTAATTTTACCAAATAGCAAGGAGGTTTCTGATATAGAGATACCCTCAACTTCAGTAATAATAATGCTTGCATTTTGGGATGCAATTACTGTGGTGTTGCAAAGATTAAGAAATTTTTCTAAAGAAGACTTTAAAATTTTACATCCTGGTGGGAAAATAGGTGCTAAGCTATTGAAAATCTCAAAGTTAATGCACAGAAATAAATTTGTTCCAGTTGTGGATAAGGATAGTAAAGGAACAGATATAATATTGGAGATGACCAAAAAAGGATTTGGATGTGCAGGTGTTATAGATGAGGATAAAAAATTGGTTGGAATAATCACTGATGGGGATTTGCGAAGGCATATAGATATGGATTTTAAAAAAGTTACTGCTGAACAAATGATGAGTAGTAACCCTGTAACCATAGAAAAAGATGCCTTTGCCTCTCAAGCATTGTATATAATGAATAGTAAAAATATCACACAGATTTTTGTGGTGAAAGACAATAAGCCCATTGGCATAGTACACATGCACGACTTGCTTAGAGCTGGTATAGTTTAATAAGAAGAAATGCGAGACCTGAGAATTTTTATTAAGTTTGGCTTTATTTTTGTATTAATGGGGATGGTAATAATACTGTGTATAAACTATTACCTGAATTTTTTAGAAACGAAGGAGCTGGTCAAAGAAACTGAGAAGGAACAAAATTCCTCAAAACTCCATTATGAGAGTATGACCCTGAACCCTCAATACTACAGTTACGATAAAGAGAATCGGAAATTATTTGTACAAGCAGAATATGCAAATAAGAATAAAGGACAAATCAATATGGATGGACTATCAGGGTATATGGAGCTATCAGATAAAATAAAATTGAAGTACAATGCAAGGCGTGGAAAAATATATACAGATACTAAAAAAGTTATTCTAAGTGATGGTATAACTGTGAAAGGTAGTAATGGTGGAGAATTAGTGACAAAAAAGTTATTAATAGACTATGATAGATACCAACTTTCATCAGATAGTGAAATTAGGTTGTTATATGAAAATATCATATTAACTGCTGCAAACTTTAGTTTCAATAAAGATAAGTTGGTGAAATTTTCTGGTTTTGTAAAAATGAAAATAAAAGCTAAATAGGAAGAGAGTACTAAAATCACTAGTATAAAATACTTAGGGTCAATTTTTATTTTGTTTGCCCTGCTTATACAAACCTTAGTTCTTTTTGCTATAATATGAATGATTTAGTTGAAAAAATGGTAAATTACTTTTATCATATACCTATAGCTTATCACACAAAGGTTTGGGCATATTATTAATATATTTTCGTCATTGCGAATCTACAACTCACATTATCGTCATTGCGAGCCTGTGCAACAGGCGTGGCAATCCATCCTTCTGCCCTATCATTGCGAACTCGTAGAGTGACTGTGGCAATCTTTGGATCACCACGATCGCTGTTGCAATCTCGTGATGACGGGGGTAAGAAGTTGCGGTCTTGTGATGACGAGAGTTGAGCGTTGCCACCTCGTGATGATGGATAAAAAAGTTAAAATATCTATACCTTAGGGGTATATGCTGTAGATTGCGGTCGTGGTGGAATTGGTAGACACGCAACGTTGAGGTCGTTGTTCTCAGTTATGAGATTGAAAGTTCGAGTCTTTTCGACCGCACCAATTGAAATTATGCTTTTTATATCTCTTATCCAAATCTCTATTTTTATTTCCCTATGATTTTTTTTGACTCTTAAGACACTACTACTCTTTTTATTACCAATACTAACTCAAAAGGAGAAAGCCCTTTAAAAAAGTCTTTTTATGTTATAGACTTACTTCAAGTATAGTTTAGCAATTTTGTATTTTCTAAGAGTATGAAAAATTTTATCAGTGAATTACAGGAAAAAATAAGACCATTTAATTTGTTAAATCATTCTTTCTACAAGGAGTGGAATGCAGGTAAACTAAATATTGAAATTTTACAGGAATATTCAAAGCAATATTTTCACCACGTTGATGCGTTCCCTGGGTGCATTAGTGCTATTCATTCAAATTGTACGGATTTAAAAAATAGGTAGGTTTTATTAGGAAATTTAATGGAAGAAGAAAACACTGACAATAGTCACCCTGATTTGTGGTTGAAATTTGCAAAAGGTTTAGGGATACCTGAAAAAGAAGTAAAAGAAGTAAAGCTAAATGAAGAAACAAAGGAACTAATTGATGAATTTTTAACTATATCCAGGTTATCTTATACAAAGGGTCTGGGAGCATTATATGCTTATGAATATCAAATGCCTCAAGTTGCAAAATCCAAAATAAAAGGATTAGCAGAATTTTATGGTATTAGTGATAAAAAAACGATTGAGTTTTTTGAAGTACATATTGGGGCAGATGAATGGCATTCAGAAGAATGCTTGAACTTACTAGCACAACTAAACTCTCAAACCTAACAGAAAGAGGCGATTCAGGGTGCAACTAAACTTGCAAAACTTATGTGGAGATTTCTGGATGGTGTGGAAAAACAAACAAAACATTTGCGAGCATTCGCATGAACTATAGATGTGCAACCAAGAAATAATGATGGTATGGCTTAAATAAAGATGCTCAAATGAAAAAGCTAATCTGTACTATCTTGCTTACCTTATGTTTAGCATCCATATTTTTCTATAATCCGGAAATTGATATTTTTATCTCTAAATTGTTTTTTTCAACAGCTGATAATGACTTTTTTTTGAAAGAAAATCTCATTTTATTAATTATAGACAGATCAGCATACCTAATCGCTTTTTTATTACTCTTTTTTAATAGCATATTAATCTTAAAGAAGTTTTTCAAAACACATTCACTTAATTTTCAATTATATAAAAAAGAAGTATTTGTACTTTTAGTTTTTCTTATAGGGTCTGTTATTTTGGTTCAGGGAATTTCTAAGCATTATTTTGGTCGAGCAAGACCAATTCAAGTTAAGGAATTTGGGGGGGAACTGGAATTTACCCCTGCTTTTCAAATTTCTCAACAATGCAAGTCAAATTGCTCATTTGTATCATTTCATGCATCAGTTGGTATTTTACTTATATCATACGCTATGGTTGTAACTGGAAGGAAAAAGATATTTTTTACTACATCAGGAATTTTCCTAACATTATTATTGGGGATGACGAGAATAATGCAGGGGAGGCACTTCTTAAGTGATATAATATTTTCTGTATGTTTTATGCTAATCACTGTATACACATTATCCTTATTATTAGACCTTTTGCGAAATCCAAGATTTTGAAAAATGAGCTATCTCAATTAAACTATAGCTTATCACACAAAGGTTTGGGCATATTATTAATATATTTTCGTCATTACGAGCTATAGCAGTAGGCGTGGCAATCCATCCTCCTGCCCTGTCATTGCGAACTCACAGAGTGAGTGTGGCAATCTCTGGATCACCACGATCGCTGTTGCGATCTCGTGATGACGGGGATAAGAAGTTGCAACCTTGTGATGACGGAATAAAAAATTAAAATATCTATATCTTAGTGGTATATGTTATATAGCTTATTTCAGTAAGGTATGGACATTATTGTAGCTGTACATCTTTATCATTGCAAGCCTACAACAGTAGGTGTGGCAATCCACAAAGATAGATCGTCGCAGTCGCTTTTACTCTTTCGTAATGTCATATTATCCATATTGTCAGACTTATGTCATATAGTATTTACAATTCATATATTCTGGTTATTATAATAAGGATAAAAAAAGTTATATTTTGAAAGTGAAACGTATCTTAGAACTTTTAGTACTTGTAAATGGAGTTTATAACGACGTAATGTTCTCGATGAGTACCTTAACACGTGGTAATGATAGTTCGACCATAGACACCCTACAGAACCTATTTTTAACAGGGTTTTATAACGGAATGCAAAAATCACAAGCAATGCAAGAACAAGTATTGCCACAAAGCGATGTAGTCCATATGGAACAACAAGTAGAACAACAGATAAAGCAACAAACAGGGCAACAAGTAGGACAAAATCTAATGGATAAAATGACAGATAAAGTATCATCAGTAGCAGATAAACTTAGAGTTGATACCGATGGGTCATTAGAAAAATTAGCAAAAACAGATGTTAGGGAAGCCTTATTAAAAGAGGATATCTTTAGTGTTAGTACTACCTAAGGTAGTACAAAAACGTCTTACAGACAAAGAAATAGATCCGCAACTAGTAAGATTTTCAGAGTATATCAGAAGGTTTACTAGTAATACAGTAGGTTCTCTATTGGGTGGGGCTATGGAATTAGGAGAAAAATTAGGAACTTATATGGCATATACTATTGATTCATGCCCTGAAGCAGTGAGGGAAAAGATAGACCTAAAAGCACAAGTAACAAAATTGCTAGAAGGGAAAATATACAATAAGTATTTTGTAAAGCAATTTATTGAACAATTTCATTCTGCTGTAGTAAGTGTATCCAAATTATCTGTCTACAGTATGATTGATCTTGCAGGAACAGCTAAAGTTGCACTTGCAGGAATATATGAAGGTTTGAATGAAGAAGAGTTATCCTATAACATTGAGGAACTAAAATATCGAAACAATGTTATACAAGGGTTTCTTAGCATGTTAGAGAATAAGACGCTTCCCTTGGAAGAGCTTTTAGATAAGACATACAAACAAATAGATAGAGAACTAAAGGAAACCCAGGAAAGAATGGCATTAGTTGCAGAGGCTAAAAATGGTAAAGGATACATACAACACCTGCAACAAAAGCTACAAAGAGGCAAGGAATTGCAAGGAAAATGTGATGAAGCAATAAGAATATTAAACTCCTTTTCAAAGTTAAAAAAAATTCCTCCTTCGGACAAAAAATACACACACATGCTGGAATCTATGCTATTTCAATTAAAGCCATATATCATTGAATTGGGACCAGATACATTGGAAAATGTAAGGAAGAAGTTTAAAAATGATAGTAATGCGTTAGATGAGCTTAAACAGCATTTTGAAAGACAAAAAGAAAATTACGCTCAAAAAAATCAAGAATGTAGGAACAAAATTCAAAAATTAAAAGAGATTAAAAAATTAGGAAAAGAGGGTTATTCCGAATCGCTTAATGCACACTGTAGAAAATTACAAATAAAAAAGAATATTTTAAAAGAAAATGTTTTTGAAGTTTTAATCCCTGTTAGCTTGCGACCATGGGAGAATAGGACATTTGATAACATGACAAAGCTAAGGGTCTTAGCTAAACAAGAAAAAAATACCACAAAAGAAGAAGAATCTCGAGAACAACGAGAAAATTTAGAAAAAAAGTTGCTAGCTTCAATGAGAGAAAACCTGCAGCAAGAGAGGAGAATGATGGGGGCAGAATTGTCTAAAGCAACTGTTCAGCAAGTTAAACGTAAAGAGCAAGGTAAACAGAAATTACAGCAAAAACAAAAACGAAAAAATAGAAAACGCTATAAAATCCCTTATGATAAATTAAAGGAAAATGTAGAAGTACAGGAAGGTTGGTTACAATATGGTAAAAGAGTCATTGATCAACAGATGAGAGATTACAAATTTGCTAAAAGAAGTTACTTAGAAAAGATACAAAAAAGCGATAGGAAAATGGAGGAAAAAGGACTTAGTGCAATGATTAAGGAAAATCCTATAGCACACAAAAAACAATATGAATTAACTGTAAGAAATTTAGTATCAAAAGATAAGCTCTCTCCTGGAGTTCAAGTAGCTTTCAGTTGTATGGATAATATTAGGGCTTCTGTAAATGCACTAACTTTACTTAAAACAGCTAACGTATACAGTGCTAGCAAAAATGTTACAAAATATTTTTCTAATAAAATTAGCAACCTTACCTCATTACAACAACCAGTACGTAGTAAGTAAATGGAAGTAGATAGTTTTGATTTAGTAGAATTTAATAAAGTCCTTTTGGAAATAAAACTTGCTTTGAGTAGCTCGCCTACAAAGGGATTATCCATATTTCAGAGCATGTGGCTTTATAAGATGATAAAACAATACTGGAGGGTTTAATAGAAGGTTTGAAGGCACAAGTAGAATGTTCAGATAAGAAAGATGTATTAAAAAATTTCATCAAGAATCTTGAGTTTATTAAA
>CAZJPD010000013.1:0-5609 GCA_964547795.1 uncultured Candidatus Midichloriaceae bacterium
ATTCTTGGATTGCATTTTGATGGTATAGATTCAGATTTTACTTTCTTTCAAAAAGTTATCTCGTTTTTTCAGCAGGTAGATGAAGCTTTTAAAGGTGCAGACTATACTGAATTAAGAAAATTTTTAAAACATGAAGAAAGCGAGAAAATTCAATCGTTGCCAATAATTGATGATAATCACCCTATTCATGAAGTAAAAAACATACAACTGGCAAGTTTAAATGAGCAGATTGCTGAGTTAGAAACATCTCTTGATATATGTAAATCTGATATTGAGCAAATAAAGGCAATTAAGGTGATATTTAATAACCCAGAACAAATATCAAAAAATCAAATTGTTGAATTTCCTGTACAATTTAAACAGCTCTTAGAAACAAGAGAAGTATTAAGAAGTAATGGTCGAGTAAAAAATATAATGGGGACTTTTTTTAAAGAAGAAATGACCGATGAAAATGAATTAAGAATAAGTCTTAAACTTGCTCTTAATTTGGTTGATTTGGATGAGGGTACTCGAGAAGTCTTGCTGTATACCCTTAATAACGGCTTTTCAGAAAACTTAAAAACCCTTATATCTCAAGTTATAGAATGTGGCACAAAAGTATTAGATTCTTTAAAAAAAATTGCTTCTATAACAAAAACAAGGTGGGAAGATTGGTGGGCTAATAAATCATATACAGAGTTATCAAAATGGATGGAACTTGCTTCTAAGGATAAGAATGGCTTATTAGCTTATTCTCAATTTGTAGCTACAAAAAATAATTTACAAAAAAGTGGCTATAAACCTTTGGTTGAAGCTCTTTTTTTAGAGGGGCAAACCAATATCGCTGACATTGTGGAAGCACTTATCATGCGTAAAATGACATGGTGCATTTATAATACTTATGGAGAAAGCTTGAAATCATATAATGGAAATAATCTTCATTTTTGGAGAAAACAATTACAGGAAGCAGATCGTAAGATTATTAAACTTTCTCGTAAACGTTTACAATCAAAGCTTTATAATGATGCTGTTGTACCACCTGGTATAAGCAAAGGAAACAAAAGTGAATATACCGAGCTTGCGTTACTAAGAAATGAAATTTCTAAGAAAAAACGCCATATTCCAATTAGAAACCTTACGCAAAGAGCTGCTAAAGCTTTACTGGAATTGAAACCATGTTGGATGATATCCCCTTTAGCAGTTGCACAATATATATCCAGAGGGGTGATAGAATTTGACCTTGTGATTATTGATGAAGCATCTCAGATGACGCCAGAGAATTCCATAGGTGTACTGGTTCGTGCTAAGCAAGCTATGGTAGTTGGTGATACCAAGCAATTGCCACCAACAAATTTCTTTAAAACAATCTTAGAAGATGAGGAGGCTGATGAGGACATAAAAGTAACTAATGAATCTATTCTAGAAATGGCAGACAGTTGTTTTAAAACTAGACGGCAACTTCGTTGGCATTACCGCTCAAGACATCCAGCTCTTATCTCTTTTTCCAATAAGTATGTTTATAACAATCAGCTTATGGTCTTTCCATCTACTCAAGAAAACAATTTAGATATGGGTGTTTCATACGTTAAAGTAAATGGTATCTACTCTTCTGGTTGTAATCCCAAAGAAGCAAAGGTCATGGTAGATGAAATAATTAAGTTTATGAGAATGCATAAAAATAAGTCATTAGGTATAGTTTTGATGAATAAGAAACAATGTGGTTTGCTTAATGAGGAATGGGAATACGCATTTAACCAATATACACATACAAAAGACTATGTCAAACAATGGGAGGAAGATAAAGATGGATTAGAATCATTTTTTATAAAAAATATTGAAAATGTACAAGGGGATGAAAGAGATGTTATTTTTATAGGTACTGTGTATGGACCTGAAAAAGAAGGGGGAGTTGTTAGGCAGAACTTTGGTCCAATCAATGGCATAAATGGCAAACGACGTTTAAATGTTCTTTTTTCAAGAGCAAAAGAACGAATTGTTACTTTTTCCTCTATGACTGCATCAGATATTCGTGCAGAAAAGAATGGTCGTCCTGGTATGTGTATGCTCAAATATTGGCTCGAATATGCTAAATCTAAGGGCAAGGTCGAAAGTTGTCAATATACTGGAAAAGAACCAGATTCTCCACTTGAAGAGCATGTGATCAGACAGATAGAATCTATTGGTTGTGAAACAAAACCACAAGTTGGTGTTGCAGGATATTTCATAGATATTGGTGTAAGGCATTCAGAATGGCCTCATGGATATATTATGGGCGTAGAAGTTGACGGAGCTAGATATCATTCTTCACGTTCTGCACGTGATCGTGATAGTTTGAGGCAAGAAATATTAGAAGATCGAGGTTGGTATATTTATAGAATCTGGTCTACTAACTGGTTTGAAAATCAACGACGTGAAACTGAGAAGTTAAGACAAGACTAGAAGAATTAAAAAATCAACCAGTATCATCTAAGAGATGATAGCTGTTGAAGTATCGTAAGAAGCCAATAATAGCGGATAGGGTAGACCCAGTGGTAGAGAAGGTAGTATTAGATATGGCGATAGAATATCTAGCATACGGACAACTAAGAGTATCTAATGAATTGAAGAGAAATGGGATTATGGTATCGCCAGGAGTGGTGAGGTCAATATGGATACGTAATGATTTAAATAATTTAAAAAAGAGATTAAATGCTTTGGAAGCAAAAATGGCACAGGATGGAATAGTGCTGACAGAAGTGTAGTTATAGGTATTAGAAAAAAGGAAGCAGAAAAAAGGATCAGATTGAGATATAGAAACGGAACATCCAGGATATCTTGGTTCACAGGATACATACTATGTTGGTAAATTTAAAGGTATAGGTAGGGTATATGCACAAGTATATATTGATACTTATAGTAGGGTAGCTGACGCTAAATTATACCAAGATAAAACAGCCTTCACCAGTGCCGATATGCTTAATGATAGGGTATTGCCATTTATAACGAACAAGATGTACCTGTTCTACGCATTTTAACAGACCGTGGCACTGAATATAAAGGCAAGATAGAAGCTTATCAGTTGTTTTTATCTATAGAGGGGATAGAACATACTACTACTAAAGCTTATTTTCCTCAAACTAATGGTATTTGCGAAAGGTTTAATAAGACTATGAAACATGATGCTAAAAGTAGCGAAGACAGCGTGTTGAAAGTCAAGAGAGAAAATAAAAAAATATTTAGCATCGCTCAGCTAAATATTTTTTTATTACCTAGTATTTATACATAAAAAAACTCATACAACTTTTTGACAGAATGTTTCTTTATTTTTCAAGACAGCAAAAACAATAAGTAGTAGCTTACGCATAGCAGCCCCTACGACACAAAAAGCATGCTTCCCTTTCTTTTCTAAATTTTTACAAAAATCCTTAATAACAGGATTGTGCCTTTTTGCAACCAGAGCAGGAAAGAACATTGCTTTACGCAAACGTCTTGCCCCTAGTTTTGATAATCTTGGCTTACCCTTAACAGAAGAGCCTGAAAATCTTTGTGATGGCGTTAATCCTGCATATGCAGCAAGTTGCATTGTATTTTTTAATGCATTAACATTAGGTATCTCTGCAAGTAATGTAATGGCGGTTGTTTTTCCAATTCCTGGTATTGTTTGTAAATTATTACATGCCCTATTGAGATCATTACCTTTACCAAGTAACCTATCTATTTCCTTATACAATTCTCTTATTTTTTCTTCTAACTTAATTTTAAGTTCCTTCAATGTTTTTGACACAAACTCAGATTGCCTAGACTCCTTTTCTAATTGATTTGTTATTTGATTATGTTGCAGCTTTAAACTATCAATCCAACGAGCTAACCCCCTCAATTCTTTTATCTCAGCAGAAAGTGGCTTCCACAAATCAGGATTGTACTTATCACAATATTCGGCTATCAACTGTGCATCAATTTTATCTGTTTTATGCCGACATAACTTACTTTTTGCATAGGATTTTATACAACTTGGGTTTACAATACTCACTTTATATCCCTTTTTATATAAAAATTCAGCTAGCTCTTCTCCATAGAACCCTGTAGATTCCAAGTATATATGTATTTTACTAACATCTTGATATTCAGGAGTATATTTTGCAATCCAATCCTCAAATGATTGAAATCCAGTTTTGTTATTGCTGAATTTTTTATGTTTATTGTCCATAAACAGTGATACATCAAAGTGCTTCTTTGAAATATCTACACCTAAAATTATCTTGTTCATATTTATGTCCCAATATACTTTTAAATTAAGTCATTGCTAACCTTGTAATTCAGAGTAGGTTTAAAACCTCTCTATGACACCGTCCAGCTATGACTTTATGGAACGAGTTTCTTGTCTTCGCTCCAGATTTTTTTTCTTAGCTAAATTTCAGAATCCCTCCTTCCTGTTATTAAAACTTAGCTATCAACTTTAATAACCTTTTTCAAGATACAAGCTAAAGTAAGCCTATATGAGTGAAAAATGACAATAAAGCCAGGCAGAACATGCTATATACTTACTCAAGCAATATAAACAACGACTACATTATAGGAGACAAAATGAACAAAAGCGAATTTGTAAAAAAACTATCAGAAGAACTGAAAATAAGCAAGATAGAGACAAGCAAGACTTTAGATACTGTACTACAATGTATCATGCAGTCACTAAAAACAAACAACCACTTAAGGTTTGTGGGATTTGGTACATTCAAAGTAAAGAAGGTAAAAGCTTGTGAACTAACAACGCCACAAGGTAATACTGCAAAGGTAGCAGCACATAAAGGAGTATCACTTTCTGTAGGTGATGTATTTAAGAAGGTAGTGAATAATAAGTAGTCATAGATAGTGGATAGTCAGTAGTACAAAAGTGATATATTAATAATGATAGTTATATGAAACAAGGAACAGATATCCAAACTTGTAAATGATAAGTGATACAATGACAGAATTAAAGATATGGGATGATGCACCAGATTTTAGTATGGATTCCACAATAGGTAAGATTTCTTTATCGCAGTTTAAGGGGAAGGGGGTGGTGCTATACTTTTATCCAAAGAATATGACATCTGGATGTACAGTACAAGCACGGGAATTTTCTAGGCTTTTTAATGAATTTAAAAATATAGAGCTAGAGATTATAGGTGTATCTAAAGATAGTATAAAATCACATCATCAGTTTAGTGAAAGAGAGAATATAGTATATCCATTAATATCTGATACAGAGGAGAAGGTATGTAGGTTGTATGGAGTTTTAGAAGAAGGGAGTATGTTTGGGAAGAAGTATGTAGGTATTAATAGAAGTACGTTTGTTATAAATACAAAGGGAAAAATTTGTAAGATATGAAAAAATATCAAACCCAAAGGACATGCAGAAAGAGTATTGAAAGAAATAGCAATGTTAAAACATGTAGAGTTTTTAATGGACAAAGAAGAATAGGAAAAAAATGAAGGCAAGAGATAATAGATAAAGGCCAATAGTAGCACATGACAAAAAGAGATAAAAATACTCAGAATAACAAAAATATACACGATAGTTTTGTAAAGAAGACATTATCAAACAAGATTATAACAAGGGAGTTTTTTGAGACAAATTTGCCTCAGAAAATATTATCACAAGTAGATTTATC
>CAZJPD010000013.1:5619-7714 GCA_964547795.1 uncultured Candidatus Midichloriaceae bacterium
TTGAGGATACAAAAATACATATTACGAGTATGTGATGACCATCTAAAGAAAAACAAAAAAGGTAAGATACCAGTTATTTATCCTATACTATTCTATAGTGGAAAAGAGAGGTATAAAACACCATTATCGTTGTATGAACTGTTCAATAATGCAGAGAAGGCAAAAGAATTTCTAACAAAACCGATACAGATAATAGAAACAAGATCATTTGAGAAGAATAAGATAAAAGATAAATATTATGCAGGACTGATGATGTATTTTATGAACAAGATACATGAAAGGGACATATATCCGCATCTACGTGAAGTGATAGAGTTTATAGGAAAAATAAGTAAAGAAGGAAATGTTGAATATATAGAAAGTATATTGTATTATGTAACAGAAAGGGCAGATACTGAGGAGGTAGATGAGATTTTCTCAGGATTTAAGGAAGCCGTAACAAAAAAAACATAAAGAGGTTGTTATGACAATAGCTGAAAGATTGGAGCAAAGAGGAAAAGAAGCTGGTATACAGATCGGTATTGAGAAAGGTAGGCAAGAAGGCATTGAGAGGGGTATTGAGAAAGTGGCAAGAAGCATGCTACTGAAAAAATTAGATGCCAAAATAATAGCAGAATCAACAGGGTTAAGTATAGAAAAAATAAAGAAGCTGAAGAATTATGAAGGGAATGGGTGAGAGAGGGTTGTGGTGGGGTCTCGGTACGATAATGCACTTATGGAGGATGTTAATTAGATTACTTTCTTAAAGATTTTATTGTATTTAAAACAATCACTGTTTACTATGACTTAATATTAGTTAGTAAAATATTTTTGAGGAGGAAATTATATGCCAGATACTAAAAATCAGGAAGCCATACAGAGGAATGGTGTCGTTAATCAGTGTGATATTTCTGTTGAAGGCT
Organism: uncultured Candidatus Midichloriaceae bacterium; assembly: GCA_964547795.1. Lineage (GTDB taxonomy): Bacteria > Pseudomonadota > Alphaproteobacteria > Rickettsiales > Midichloriaceae > CAZJPD01. The sequence continues at coordinate 6,522 of CAZJPD010000013.1, forward strand.
CTTGTCCTGCCAATAGTCAACACCACCAGAAAAATCTCAAAATTGTTTTAGGTCCTGATAATTTTAGAAAAATTGTAACTGAATCCGATGTGCTTGTAGATAAAAGTCTTTTCATTAAAGAAGTAATAGACAGTGGTGAAGAGGCAATACTAATCACACATCCGAGAAGATGGGGGAAGACTTTAAATCTTGATATGCTTAAGACTTTTTTTGAGCCTGAAAGTAAGGAGTGTCAGGAAAGGAAAGAAGTTGAAGATAAAGTTGTGCAAACAACTAAATTAAGGGAGGATTGTAGGCTTTACCATAATTCCGACAAGCATCCCTGGGCTGCTTATCGTGAGTGCTATGCACTACAAGATATGTGTGATTGGTATTCTCAATCTGTAAAATCCTAGAATATTTTGTATAATACTTGGTACAAATTTTTATATGCTTCATCAAATCCATGTAAGGATATAGATAAACAGCATCAATGTTATAAGCATCAAGAAACAGACAATTACTGGGGAGAACAGTGCCATAATCTTGATAATCTTCCTACACCTCCTAACGCCAAAAACTAAAAGCAAGTTGCAACAGAGAGATATTTGCAGGTGGGGAGTATACGATAAAGAAAGGTGATAAAGATGTTGTAAAAAAACTACCACCATTAAAAATTGCTGAGGCAAGAGATGCAGAAGGAGATAGCTATATTGAAAACTATCAAGGGAAATATCCAGTTGTCTTTATTACCTTGAAGGATGTTGTCGGGGATTCAGTGGAGGATGTAGAAATAGGATTGAGAAGCATAATAAGAGATACATACAAAAAGTACGAGTATTTATACCAATACCCAGAAGAAAAAAGTAAGGTCAGTTCTTCGTATTTAAGCGATTTTGAACGTTTTAAAAATTTTAAAGAAAATAAATATAACGTTAATCCAAAAGAAGCAAAAAAAGAACTAAAAGACAGTATACACTTTTTAAGCGAGTTACTCCACAAGTATCATGGACAAAGGGTCTATGTATTAGTAGATGAATACGATAAGCCAGTGAATTATCTTTTGGAAGATTATTTAGGACAGGAAAAGACACCAGAAAAGGATAAGTTGATAAAAGATATAGCTAGACTCATTTCTGCAACTATATGTGTAAGTAAAGACAACCCATATTTACAAAAACTTATTTTTACAGGAATATTTGATACTGCATATA
>CAZJPD010000013.1:7724-25256 GCA_964547795.1 uncultured Candidatus Midichloriaceae bacterium
TATAAAGAATTTGGCTCTGGTTGTAATAATATAAAAGTCTATGGAATAAGCAGTGCAAAATTCAGTAAGAGCTTTGGATTTTCTGAGGGAGAAGTTAAACAGCTCGTAACACATCTTCAATTTTAAAATCAGGATATTGTGATAGATAGTATCAAAGATTGGTATAACGGATATTCTGTTCCAATAAGTGTTACTCAAAATGTACGAATGTATACTCCATGGGCTGTAATGAATTATTTAAATGAAGCATATGCATATGAAAATTTTGAAGCAGAAAATTATTGGACAAAAAGTGGTGCTAGCACAATCTTACAAAGGCTTTTTACCAGAGAAAAGTGTTTAAATAGCACAATAAGTAGTAAGTTTTTAGAGATAGCTATCAGCAAAACTTACGAATTAAAAACCGATCATAAAATATCACTGTTCAAATATGACTGGTTTTTAGATACTGATAATGAAGTGTTTTTCTCATATCTTTTGTTAAATGCAGGTTATCTAACAGCACAGAAGGTAAGTGAAGGTCATATATTCAGCATTCCTAATGCAGAATTGCTAAGTGAGTTTGTAGATGTTATCCCAGAAGATGGAGAGCAATGCAAAGCCATATTATATAACCTTCAGAAGAAAAGTCAGTTGAAAATAATAGAGATGATAAAACAAAAAGATGCGGAAGGAATCAAAGAAGAATTATCAAAAAGTCATATAAAGTGTGAAGATTATAGTATGAATTTTAACTTTTTTCACTTAGCTGTTATTTTGGGGAATAAAGAAGTATTTGAAACGTTGTGGGGTTCTGATTGTAAGGCAGGGTTAGATTTTATAAATGATAAAGTTGGTGGTTTAAAGGCTATAGACTATGCATTTTTACTAAAAGATAATGAGATTATGAAAGTAATAGGTGATTATTATGAAGGCAAAGCTGATGTATTAGTACAAACACCTGGATGGTTATCAACAATCTTTTGTGGGGCACACCACAATACAGCATCTTCAGGAGTGGTGTCTGGTTCTCTTGATTTTATGAAGGATGCAGTACTTGACGCATTCTGTGTGAAGTGTATTGCAAAATGGAGTGCTAATGTAATAGCTTCTGTAGCGAGTTCATTTGGAGTAAGTACAATTGAGGAACAATGCAGTGAATATGATGAATATAATAAAATTGATATATCAAATCCTCAGCAATTTGATTCTTTAAAGCAATTTGAAAAATATCTTTTACAACATGAAGAGGCTCACGTAGTAGTTAATAGTAATTGTGTAGAGCAACAAACAGAATTATCAAAGTTAAGTTACAATATATTTGAGAATTCTTTTTACAGTGATGAAGAGGTATTTTTTACCTTGTGTGATGTGCCTGCATAGACAATAGGACTAATACTAAAAGAAGTGAGAAAATTGAGTAAGATGCCTATGGGAACAAGGGTTAATTAGAGGATATGCAAATACCAGATGAAATTAGAAAGAGTGTAGTATTTTTAGGCTATTCAGAAAAAGTGAAGGGGGATGACTCAATAGGCAAACCAATATTGAAAGGTACGGGTTTTTTTGTAGGTGTGGAGAATGATGATAATGGCAAACTGCTATATTTAGTGACTGCACATCATATTATTGCAAAAATTAAAGAACAAGAACTTAGTGATCGTATTGTGATTCGTATAAATAAGAAAGAAGGCGGATTTGACCATGTCCCCGTTCCTATAGGTGACTTCATACCCCATCCTAGTTACAAAGATATTGCGGTGTTGCTGCTTACACCAAAATTATTACCTAAACACGATTCGTACGACTTTCATTTCATTCCAGATACAATGTTGGTTACAAAGGAGATGATGCAAAAATATAATATCAGCTTGGGGGATGAAGTTTTTACGGCTGGTTTGTTTATTCTTCGTTCAGGAGAAAGAAAAAATATCCCCATTATAAGAGTAGGGAATATTGCAGCAATGCCAGAAGAACCGATAAATGAAACAATGCTTGGGAAAAATCGATGCTTATTTGGTAGAATTAAGGTCTTTAGGGGGGACTAAGCGGTTCTCCTGTTTTTATTTATCCATCGGGTGTTAGAAGGAATGATACAGGTGCTTCATCATTGACATTAGGTGGGAAGCTTACGATTTTCCTTCTTGGTGTTTTGCATGGACATTGGAGTCTTAACAATGCGATTCAAGATGTTGTGACAGAAGATTATCCAGATAATGAAAGGGATAAAATAAATACTGGCATTGGCATAGTTATTCCAGCAACGACAATTTTAGAAACTTTATTTCCAAGCACTTAGCTGCTGTCCGATTAGAGTACGCACGAGAAGGTGATACAGTTATTGTACACAGTATGGATCGTTTTGCACGGAACTTGGATGATTTACGTAAATTGGTAATGTTACTAACAGAACAGTATATTAATGTTGAATTTATAAAAGAAGGTCTTACGTTCAATGGGGAAGATTCAGCGATGTCAAAGTTGCTTCTATCCGTTATGGGTGCATTTGCTGAATTTGAATGCTCTTTAATCAAGGAACGTCAAATGGAAGGAATTGCTCTTGCTAAAAAACGTGGTGTTTACAAGGGAAGGAAAGCTGTCTTGTCTCAAGCACAGGTTGAGAATATAAAAGCACGTATTGCTCAAGGGGATAAGAAAAGCGATATTGCTAGAGATTTTGGCATTAGTCGTGAGACTTTGTACCAGTATTTGAGGAAGTAAAGGCATTGTTTTATAAAAACATTGTAGTTAGGATGCCAATGACAAACTTGACAGTAAGTAAGTCATTAAGGATGCAACAAAATATGCGAATAGGCTACCAAAAGCCAGTTTGAGCATATTTTGCGGTGCTAAGGTTTTAAAAGATCAGAAATAGCAATTGTATCAAAATACATCATAGATAATCATATACACACCCTATCAATCAATACTTGATTAATAGGGAAATAAATTATAGAATATGAGGGTATAAACAGGAGAACAGTGATAACACAAAGATTTCTTGATCCAACAATGATGTAGCCTTTAAAAGGGTATTTGTAGATAAGCAAGAAAGGTTAATAAGCTTTCTGAATAGCCTACTAAAAGAACGTATGGGAGGTAAGATAATAAGTATTGCATTCTTACCTACAGAAGAAATACCAAATTTAGGACAAGGAAAAAGAAACATGTTTGATTTAAAGGTAAAGGACGAACATGGAAGAATATATGTAGTAGAGATGCAAAGAAAACCAGATAAGTATTTTGTGCCAAGAGTGCAACTCTATACCTCGCATGCATTAGTATCAAATGTAACAAAAGGAAGTACAGGAAGAGATATAATACCAGTAATAGTAATATCTATATGTGATCATAAGATATTTGGTGATGAAGTACCATGCGTAAGTTTCCATAGAACAACAGAAGAAGAAACAAATGAGTGTCATTTGTTTCTATTAAAGTACTTGTTTATAGAGCTACCAAAGTTTATAAAAACAGAAGAGGAATTAAAGACAATAGAAGACGATTGGATATATTTTTTCAAGCATTCATCGGAGTTAAAAGAAGTACCAAAAAATATAAGAGATGAGAATGTGATAGAGGCATATAAAGAGATAGAGCAATTCAACTGGAGTACAGAAGAGTACGATGCTTATGTAAGGGCAAGTATGACACTAGATTCAGAACTGACAAAGATAGAGACTGCTTTTGAGGAGGGTAAGGCTGAGGGTAGAGAGGAAGAAAAGATTCAAATAATAAAAAACCTACTATCATCTGGGTTAGACATCAAAACAATATCAGAATCAACAGGGCTCAGTGAATCTGAGGTGGAAAAATTGAAAAAATGATGAAAATTTAATTTGTTTAGGAGGTTAAAATGTAATACTCTTATAATAGAGCTTTAATAAATTTAAGGAGTTTTTATGAATAATCCAATTAAGAAGCTAGATACGTCGCAAGATACAGTAAGGGTAATGAATCTTTATGGTAGCTATGAAGAAATGGGAGGTCAATATGGGAGCATTCTACAGGAAGAACTTAAGGGGGCATTACTGGTTTTAAAAAATCCTTTGACGATATAAAAATATTAAACGGGATGGAGACTTTGTATTTCTTGACATCCTATAATAAGGGAGAAGGTGAGCTAGCTGTTGCTTGTACTTTTGTGTTTATCCCGCCTGAAAAAACATATTCTGGATATTCTTTGATCGGTAGAAATTATGATTTCCCCTCTCCATATGGAGAAATAGCCAAAAATTTAACAATTACTATATTACATCATTTTGATAATGTCTCTGTTGCAATAGTTGGATTGCCAGGACAAAATATATTGCCCTAGTTGTGTTAATTCTTTAGGATACTTCATGGAGTTAAATAATGGGGGCCCATCTGGGGGGCACATTGTTGATCTAAATAGGGAGTCTTTGCTGATTAACATGTTACATATTAGTCAAAATAGTTATGATTTTTCAAAGGTTGGAAAGTATTTATTGGCTATGAACTCAGACTACTCTTTAATAATTAATACAGCTGATAATAAAACTACCAGATCATATGAATTTTCTTCTAAATTTAACATGAAACCATATTTTCCAAAAGAACGAGAGGGCTTTGTTTCAACTAATTTTTTTTTAAATAAAACGTGGGAGGAAACATGGGATATGTGGAATAGAACATTCCCAATTATAGATGATGAAACTACATGGAGGGGGGGTAACAAGAAGGGAAAACATGTTAAAGTTAATAGAATCAGATGATAATATCAATATTAATGATTTTAAGGGAATGATGAACAAGCCTTTAGAAAAAGGGGGGCTTTATGGGATTTAACTATTTATCAAATGATTTTTGATTCAGCTGATAAAACCCTCTATCTTAAAAGGTCATTATTTGATAATGAAACATGGGGTGAAGTCAATTTAACAGAACGTTTCTCTTCTATGCCACATAGCAGTGGATCTTCCCCATTTCCATATGGTTGGGTAATAGGGGGGACGATAGGGGGTGCATTAGTGCTGATGGGGGTAGCATTTGTTGGTTATAAAGTTGGATTAAGGAATAGTCATACCCCGTATAGGGAAATGACTCCAATAGGTATATCTTTAGAGGAAGGAAAAGAAATAGAACTAATCCCTCTTAAAGGTTCATCTACATATTTTGCATATGACGATAATAGTAATATTTGTAAAACTTCATGGGTGGACTCGAGTGATGCCATTCTCTTTTATGATTACAACGAAAGTAAAAGAGCAAGTCATTTTAGTAAGATAGTATTAACATCTTGGAGTAATGATGCTTTAACAGATTTTGAGGCATTGCTTGAGGTATTTGATACTACCAAAGATGAAATATTTAACAAAAAAGATAACGAATTTAATAACTTTTATCTATGGCAAGATAAAAACAGTAATGGTATTGCAGAGGATGGGGAATTATTGTCTCTTGAAGAATTAGTAGAAAAAATAGATTTTACCGATATCAAAGCAATAAATGATAATGAACAAGGGATACTAAATACAGCTACTGTTCATTGGAATGATGGAAAAGTAACAAATGCTTATGATTTAGTTTTTAGTTATGAGTGTATTTAGTTCATACCAGAACATTGAGTGCTATTGTGTACAAGCTATTTGAGCTCAGCCATTATCGTGGCAAATTGGCAGTGCTAAGCTGCTTAGGAAGTTTTAATACTGTCAGTACTTAATGATAAGTTCCTAAGTATTTTAGCGGTACAAAAAAAGTAATATTCCTGTACTACTGAAAAATCTTTATATGCCAGTACAATTAACAAAAACATTTGATTAGTTTGTACTATAGTCAAATTGGGATAAAAAAGTTACAGTAAAAAAAGAAAAATATAAAATTAGAAGTCCCAATATATGGATAGCCAGATAAGATGCAACTGGGCAACTAAGGATGGATTATATATTAATTATCACGATAAGGAATGGGGTATCCCCACATACGATGATGATAAGCTCTTTGAATATCTTATTTTAGAGGGGATGCAAGCAGGATTAAGTTGGCTGACAATACTTAAGAAAAGAGAAAATTACAGACTAGCATATGATGGGTTTAATCCATTAAAAGTTGCTAATTATAATGAAGCTAAAAAACTAGAGCTGTTAAATAACACAGGTCTCATAAGAAATAAGCTAAAAATAGAGGCATCCATTGCTAATGCTCAAGCCTTTCTCAATATACAAAAGGAGTTTTGCTCTTTTAAGAGGTATATTTGGCAATTTGTAAATAATAAACCTATTCAAAATGCCTTTAGGTCAATTAAAGAGATACCAGCTAAGACTAAATTGTCATACAAAATCAGCAAAGATTTAAAAAAAAGAGGGTTTAAATTTATAGGTTCGACAATAATTTATGCACATATACAAGCAACAGGGATGGTTAACGACCATGTAGTAGATTGCTTTAGATATAAAGAAGTTGCCAATTTAGCAACGATAAGAGAATGAGAATAATAGTAATATACAATAACTAAACAAATATTTAAAGGAGTACAAAAATGATGTTTCTTAGTGAATATGGAATGTTTTTACTTAAATCTATCACTGTAGTAATAAGTATTGCTATAGTTACTTTACTATTCTTTGCTATACGAGCTAGAGCAAAAAAATCAAAAGCAGAGGGGGTATTAGTGATTAAAGACTTATCACAACATTTTCAGAATATAAAACTACAAATGACAAAAGCTGTAGCTTCCAAAACTGAAGCAAAAAGTTTACTCAAGGAAACAAAAAAGCTTATTAAAAATAAGAAAAAACAAAAGGATAAAGCTAGAAGCAAAATATTTATAGTAAAGTTCAAAGGAGATATAAAAGCAACTGCTGTAGAGTCATTAAAGGAAGAAATTACAGCAATACTGTCCATTGCCAGTATAAATGATGAGGTAGCATTAATCCTCGAGTCACCAGGTGGTACAGTTAGTGGCTATGGTCTTGCAGCTTCTGAGTTAGATAGGGTTAGCCAAAAAGGTCTTAAGCTGACAGTATTAGTTGATCAAGTTGCAGCAAGTGGTGGTTACATGATGGCATGTATTGCAAATAAGATTATAGCAGCACCATTTTCTATAATTGGCTCTATAGGTGTTATTACTCAAATGCCTAATTTTAATCGATTATTAGAAGATAAGGGGGTAAAATTTGAACAAATAAAATCAGGCAAGTACAAAAGAACTGTAACAATGTTTGGTAAAAACACAGATGAAGATCGTCAAAAATTACGAGCAGAACTTGAGGAAATGCACTATTTATTTAAGTCCCTAATTAAAACAAAGAGACCAGAGATAGATATAGATAAAGTAGCAACTGGAGAATATTGGTTAGGAACTAAAGCTAAACAACTAGGTCTTGTAGATGAATTAATGACAAGTGATGATTATTTAATGAGTTTATATGAAAAAGAAATGAATATGTATATGGTAGAATATAAGAGAGAAGTAACTTTGATGAGTAGAATGCTGGGAGCTTATGGCAAGATAAAGGAAGCTTTAATGCAAGGTTATATTACGTAATCCTCACTACCCTATGAAAGAAAAAATAAAAGTTATGAAAAAAGAAAATTGTTTTGGTGGTATGGGGATAAGAAAAGCTTTGTGACATCTTTATTTTCAACACTTGTACCTAAACCTTTAGCTGATGAAGTAAGACCATCAGAATTTGGAGATGTCTTCGGTCAGAAAGAGCTTTTTCAAAACAACTCTTCAATATTACGAGCACTTAATGCAAATTGCATTCCAAATATCATTTTATGGGGTACTGCTGGTTGTGGTAAAACAACCATAGTTCGCATTTTAATCAAAAAAGGTGGTTATTATTCTGAGTCTATATCTGCAGTTACAAACAGTACTGCTGATATAAGAAAGATATTTGGAGATGCAGAAAAGAGGTTAGAGGCTGGTACGAAGACTATTGTGCTTGTTGATGAAATACATCATTTTAATAAAGCTTTGCAGGATATTTTTTTGCCATACTTAGAAAATGGTACAATTACATTAATTGGAGCGACAACAGAAAATCCTTCTTTTGAACTATCAAATGCTTTGTTATCCAGATGTAAGGTTGTAACTCTAAATACCTTATCGATAACAGCATTAGACAAAATACTTGCTAGGGCTGAAAAGATTAAAGGGAAAAAGCTAAATATTACAAATGATGCAAGAGAAGTATTGTGCAGATTAGCAGAAGATGATGGTAGGTATCTACTGAATATGTCCGAAGAGTTGTTTACCTATAACAACACTTCACCCCTAAATACCAGAGAACTCACCTCTTTCTTACAAAGGAAAGCAACCCTATATGATAAATCAAAAGAGATGCATTATAGCCTAATAAGTGCATTACATAAATCCCTCAGAGGCTCTGATTGTCAAGCAGCGTTATATTGGTTATGTCGTATATTTATTGGAGGAGAAAATCCTTTGTTCGTTATTAGGCGACTGATAAGGTTTGCTACTGAAGATGTGGGTCTTGCTGATCCAGAAGCATTAACACATGCACTAAATGCAAAAAGGGCATATGAATTTTTGGGCTCTCCTGAGGGAGAATTAGCTATTGTACAAGCTGTATTATATCTTGCGAACGTGCACCCTAAGTCTAATGCTGGATATGTTGCTTACAATAAAGCATTGCATGAGGCAAAAGAAAGTAATTCTGCATTTCCTCCAAAACATATACTTAATGCTCCTACAAAACTGATGAAAGATTTAGAATATGGTAAGGGATATATATATGATCATGATGCCTCTAGCCAATTCTCTGGTCAAAACTATTTTCCAAAAGGATTGGAGAATACTATCTACTATCAATCTCTTGAAAAGGGTTTTGAGAGAGAAATTAAGAAGAGAATGTTATATTGGGAAAAATTAAAAGCAGAAAAAAGTGATAACGTAGAGAATGTAAAGAAAGACATATGTGAAGTTGTACTGTCTTTTACAAAAGATCAGGCTTTTTTCAGGATCGGTTTGCAAAGTATAAGTGTAGAGTATATGTACTGTTAAATTATAAAGTTTGATAATGGCAGGGGCAATGAAGCAAGGAATCTTGTTAAACAGCATTGTAATGATAAGAATTTAACTGAAGGTTTATTAAATGACTAAAATAAGGGGCATGTATAGTTTATATTTGAAGCGCCCCCAAAGCGTCCCCATTTATTTTAATTTTCCTTGTCAATCTTCTATATCCTGCTTAAAAAGTGGTGATCCCGACAGGATTCGAACCTATGACCTACTGATTAAAAGTCAGTTGCTCTACCAACTGAGCTACGGGACCTCCAATTACCATTGAGGTTATAACATACTGCTCATGCTATAACAAAATCTTTTTTGTACATTATCATCCCATTATTTCTGTTTCGCTAAAGAAAAAAGCTATTTCTTTCTTAGCATTATCAAGTGAATCAGAGCCATGTATAGAATTAGCTTCAATATTTTCCGCAAATTCCTTCCTAATCGTCCCCTCTTTAGCCTCACTTGGATTAGTTGCTCCCATTATTTCCCTATTTTTCATCACTGCATTTTCTCCTTCTAATATCTGAACAACAACAGGATCAGATATCATATAGTTTACCAGGCTATCAAAAAATGGTTTATCCTTATGTATATCGTAAAATGCCTTAGCTTGCTCCTCAGTCATCTGTACTCTCTTTTGTGCAATAATCCTCAGCCCAGATTCTTCAAACTTTGTGTTGATTCTTCCAGTTAAATTTCTTCTAGTTGCATCTGGTTTTATAATACTTAGTGTCCTTTCCATAGTTTTATATTGTTATTAACATATCATTTATTGGGGTATATTGTAATATTTACAATTCTGAACAAAGTCCAATTTTAAACTAATTTGTTTCCTAAAGGGGTTCTCTTTATACATGGTTCAACTCCATTAGCATGTTCTTTTTTGCGTGATGCACAAGGACTTTTTATATCATATACAGACGGGTCTTGTGGTTTGCAACCCACTAAAACAAACAGAAAGCAAAAAATACATAATATTTTAGCCATATACATACCTAACTATTTATCAAAAATTCTTGGAGAACCTATAATATTATATCCAGAATCCACATGCATAATTTCTCCTGTTACACCTGATGATAAATCACTTATCAAGTACATTGCAGCATTACCTACCTCATCAATGGTTACATTCCTCTTAAGTGGAGAGTTTTTTTCACTAAACTTTAACATGCTTCGAAACTCCCAAATACCAGAAGCAGCTAGTGTCCTTATAGGACCAGCGGAAATTGTATTTACTCTAATACCTAACTCTCCCAAATCAGCAGCCATGTATCTAACGCTTGATTCTAAAGCAGCTTTTGCTACACCCATTACATTGTAATTTGGTATAACCTTTTCAGCTCCATAATAGGTTAAGGTCAATATACTTCCACCTGAATTTAAAATTTCTGCAGCTTTTTTTGCAACATACACAAGAGAGTAGCAAGATACATCAAGCGTATTTAAAAAATTGCTCTTTGATGTATCGATATATCTCCCTCTGAGTTCATTTTTATCTGAAAACGCAATTGCATGTACTAGAAAATCAATTTTTCCATACTGATCCTTGAGGATTTTAAATGCTTCATCAACTGACTCTTGTTTTGTGATGTCGCATTCTATCAATGGACCTGAGTTCAACTTATCAGCTAAAGGCTTTACTCTTTTCTCAAAAATTTCACTTTGATAAGTTATTGCAAATTTTGCTCCATGTTCACAGCAAGCTTTCGCTATACCCCAAGCAATAGAGCCATCATTTGCAAGTCCCATTATTATTCCGACTTTTCCAGACAAAAGTTGCTTCATGATTTCTTTGTGTTTTTAATTATTTTATTATTTCCCAAGAACCATCAGACCTCCTACAGGCTGTACCAAATCCTTCTTCAGTTTTGTTACCAATTTTGATCGTTTGGGTATACTCCCTGCAATTTTCTCCTTTATGGTTTACAAAAATCTGTGTAGGTGTTATATGTCCTGATGCTCGGGAATCGGGATTTTTCCAAGACGATGCACTTCCTACTTTATTATACTCAAGAGCAGTAAATTGTGCATTTTTTTGCAACTCCAGATCTCTTTCATCCATCAACTTACCTAATGCACTTCCTGCTAACGAACCAAGTATTGCTCCTGTAGCAATTGCCACACTTTTCCCAGAACCCTTTCCTACAGTAGAACCAATCAACGCTCCTGCTAATCCTCCCCCAACTGCCCCTACATTTGATCTACTAACTTTACCATTCTCACATGCAATACACCCAAAAAGCAAAGACAAAACAGAAATACAAAGTATAAATTTCCTCATTCTATCATACTCACTAACTCTAAGTATTCAAAAATAATAATCCTAATATATTGAAATGCAAGCTTTTATCACTAAATTATAAATATTATGAGGCATATTAATACGCTAAAGTGCATCCACCTGACTTAAATTTATATATGGTATCAGATTCTTCAGGAGAGACGGTAATAGCAGTGTCCAAGGCGGTAATATCGCAATTTGAAAATCTTCATGTAAAAGAATATATGTGGTCATTAGTAAGAGCAAAAACGCAAATTGATGGGCTTATTGAAGATATAAAGAAAAATCCAGGAATAGTGGTATATACCATTATTAATATAGAATTAAGGCAATACCTGAAATTAAAATGCAGGGAAATGGGTGTGCCATGTATATCACCAATAGCAAAGATTATTTCTGAAATCTCTAATTATTGTGGCATTTTAACATCGAAAAAAAACCCTGATAAGGAAATTTTTGCTGATATGACTTATTTTAAAAAGATAGAAGCAGTAAACTTCACAATAAGTCATGATGATGGACAACAAAATAAAAATTTCAATAAGGCTGATATTTTAATTACGGGGGTATCCAGGACATCTAAATCTCCTACTTCATTATATTTGGCACAGAGAGGATACAAAGTCGCAAATTGGCCAATTATAAAAAGTGTGGAGTATGACTTTTCCAAATTTAATCACCCTTTAATAGTAGGTTTAACTATTAGCATTGATAGACTGATCCAAATCAGACATTCTAGGCTAATCTCTAAGGATGTAAGGAAACATAATAACGAGTATACGGATGCTTTAAGTGTTGAGGATGAACTAAAATATGCAAATAAAATTTTGAGGCAGCATAACATTCCTGTAATTGATGTAACATCCAAAGCCATTGAAGAAATATCTGCTGAAATTATTAACTTATATTTCACAAAAAAAGGTGAACATTTAGTGAATTTATAATGAACAATAAATTTTAGTGATAAAAGTTTTAGAGTGTGATACTAGTGTATGGTGCAGTTTGGTTTTATTTTGCTTAGTGAAAAATATGTTTTTGTGATTGTTATAATTAAGTCTTTATAAATTTATGAAAAAGTTTAAAAACAAATTAAGTATCAATACAGTTAGATGGATACTTATTACTCTCCTTATAATTGTTGTATATAACTTTGTTGATATTGGAGGTGGAAGTAAGAAACTTGGTTTTTCAGATTTTTTAGACAGAGTCTCTAATGGAGAAGTGCAAGAAGTAGGCATTAAGGGTAACAATATTGATGGTGTATTTTTCAATGGGGGTTCATTTACTACCCTGATTCCAGGAACTTATCCCCGGGTAATAGATGATTTAAGAAATCATAATGTAAGAATAAATATTCTACCGCTTGAATCACCTTTGGGAAGTATAATAGGAATGCTTTTTTATTTATTTCCTACTATTTTAATAATAGGGTTTTGGATTTATGCCATGAGGAATATGCAGGGGGGAGGTAAGGCTATGAGCTTTGGTAGGTCTAAAGCAAAACTAATGGAGGGAAAAGGTAAAAAGATAACGTTCAGCAATGTTGCAGGTGTGAATGAAGCTAAGGAAGAGTTGCAAGAGGTGGTGGATTTTCTTAAAGACCCATCAAAATTTAGTAAATTAGGTGGTAAAATTCCAAAAGGTTGCTTGTTAATTGGTTTGCCAGGTACAGGAAAAACATTACTTGCTAAGGCAACAGCTGGAGAGGCAGGAGTTCCCTTTTTTACTATTTCTGGATCGGATTTTGTAGAAATGTTCGTTGGAATTGGGGCAAGTAGAGTCAGAGATATGTTTGCACAGGCTAAGAAGTATTCTCCATGTATAGTTTTCATCGACGAAATTGATGCAGTTGGTCGTCATAGAGGGACAGGACTAGGTAGTGGTAATGATGAACGTGAACAAACCCTGAATCAATTATTAGTTGAAATGGATGGTTTTGTTGATAATCAGGGTATTATAGTAGTTGCTGCTACGAACAGACCAGACGTACTCGATCCAGCACTTCTAAGACCCGGGAGGTTTGATAGGCAAATTACTGTCCCCATCCCTGATGTTAAGGGAAGAGATGAAATTTTACAGGTACACATAAAGCAAGTAACCACAGCACCTAATGTAGATACCAAGATTATTGCCCGTGGTACACCAGGATTTTCTGGTGCAGATCTTGCTAATTTAGTCAATGAATCTGCTCTCCTGGCTGCACGGTTAAACAAAAATGTCGTAATGATGGAGGAACTAGAACATGCTAAGGATAAAGTGATGATGGGAGTAGAAAGAAGATCGATGGTGATGTCAGAAGAGGAAAAGAAAATAACAGCCTATCATGAAGGAGGACATGCCTTAGTTGCTCTATATATGCCTGAATCTGATCCCATTCACAAGGCTACTATAATGCCTAGGGGTGGGGCTCTAGGTATGGTTATGCAACTACCTGAAAATGATAAGCACTCTCGCAGTAAACGTTATCTTGAAACTCAATTAGCGATTTGTATGGGAGGAAGAGTTGCTGAAGAAGTAATGTTTGGTAAGGAAAAAATTACTACAGGGGCATCTCAGGATATTAAGGTAGCCACTAATATAGCAAGAAACATGGTGACAAAGTGGGGATTAAGTGAAAAAATAGGACCTATTGTGGTTGGCGAGGATAAGGAAGAAATATTTTTAGGATACAGTATGGGAAAAGAAAGCAATATATCTAATCAACTTGCAGAACATGTTGATAATGAAATCAATAGATTGCTAAAAGAAGCATATACCAATGCCAAGGGTATCATAACAAAAAACAAGAAGAAATTGTATATTTTAGGGGAGGCACTCATTCAGTATGAAACTTTAAGCGGAGAGGAAATTAAAGATTTAATTGCAGGAAAGGAAATACGTATAGAATCTACAGAATCCACTAAGGATAAGAATACTCGTGCTTCATCTGTTCCTAATAGTAAAGTTGTTGATAATTCTTCACCTATACCAATCAAGGTTTAATCTTACGAATCACTGTGGCTTATTTCACTAAGGTTGCAACGTTTAATTAGCAATACCAATCTGGGAGTGTTCACTAAAGATAGATAAAATATAATTTTAGTATGTGCATTAAGGTTTGTTTGACAAAATCTTTTTAAAGAGCACTCAAACCCTCCAATAATCCTAAGATAGAAATAGGAAACATCTACCTTTAATGAACACCCCCTTAATCTTGTGTAAAAACCTCTTGACTAGATAGCAAGATATAAATATCATCTCTATCCAATGTCATTTTTTTAACATAGCTTAATTTTTATAATGCCAACTATTAGTCAATTGGTTAGAAGACCGAGAAAAGATAAAAGAGTGAAAAATAAAGTACCAGCCCTGCAGGGATGCTCTCAAAAAAGAGGTGTTTGTGCTAGAGTGTACACTACCACACCAAAAAAGCCAAACTCAGCCATGAGGAAGGTTGCAAGGGTTAAGCTTACTAATGGATATGAGGTAACAAGTTATATCCCAGGTGAAGGACACAACTTGCAGGAACATTCTGTAATATTAATCAGAGGTGGTAGAGTAAAAGATTTGCCAGGAGTAAGATATCATACAGTTAGAGGGGCTTTAGATACTCAAGGGGTGCAAGATAGAAAGAAGTGTAGATCAAAATACGGAACTAAGAAACCTAAAGGTAAGTAGAATATGTCAAGACGCAGAGCTGCAGAAAAAAAAGATATAGTGGCTGATGCACAGTATGGTAGTATTATAATTGCTAAGTTAATAAATTACGTTATGTCTAAAGGGAAAAAGTCACAGGCAGAAGGAATAGTATATGGTGCAATTGGTAATCTTGCAAAAAAAAATAAAAAGGATCCGGTTGAATCCTTTGAGGAGATTGTTGAAAATTTAAAACCTCTGGTTGAAGTCAGATCAAGAAGAGTTGGCGGAGCTACATATCAAGTACCTATTGAAGTCAGGCCAAGTAGAGCTTTATCATCCGCTTTAAAGTGGTTAGCTAGTGCTGCAAGAAGTAGAAAAGGAGAGAAGACGATGATTGATAAGTTATCTGCTGAGTTAGCTGATGCCTATAACAAAAAGGGAGCAGCATATAAGAAAAAAGAAGATACACATAAGGTGGCAGAAGCTAATAAGGCATTTTCTCACTACAGGTGGTAGATATGACTTGCAGGGACACAAGGATAGAAGATTATAGAAATATAGGCATTATGGCACATATTGATGCCGGCAAAACCACTACCACAGAACGTATACTTTATTATACAGGCAAATCGCATAAAATAGGGGAGGTTCATGAAGGTAGTGCTACTATGGATTGGATGGAACAAGAGCAAGAGCGTGGTATTACAATTACATCTGCAGCAACCACATGTTTTTGGAAAAGTGAAAGTGGTAAGCAATGCAAAATTAATATAATTGATACGCCTGGTCACGTAGATTTTACTATTGAGGTTGAAAGAGCTTTAAGGGTTCTTGATGGGGCAATAGCTGTGTTTGATGGGGTTGCTGGGGTTGAACCTCAATCAGAAACAGTTTGGAGACAGGCTGACAAGTACAATGTTCCCAGGATGTGTTTTGTCAACAAGATGGATAGAGTAGGAGCAGATTTTTACAAATGTGTTGATATGATTATTGACAGGTTAGGTGTTACTCCTGTTGTTATGCAATTGCCTATTGGATCTGAGGAAAATTTTCAAGGTGTTGTTGATTTGGTGGGTAATAGATCAGTAATATGGACAGGTGATAACCTTGGAGCAAAATATGAATTCAAAGAGATTCCCGAAAACTTAAAAGAAGAGGCAGAAAGCTATAAAGCTAAGCTTATTGAATCCGTTGTAGAAACATATGATAAGGTTATGGAAAAGTATCTTGCTGGAACTGAATTAAGTATTGAAGAAATAAGAATTTGTGTTCGCAAGGGGACGATAAGTGGTAGCTTTATACCAGTTTTTTGTGGTAGTGCTTTTAAGAATAAAGGAGTTCAAACCCTACTTGATGCTGTTGTTGATTATCTTCCAAGTCCTGTTGATATTGCTGATGCGAAGGGTATTGATGTTGCAACTCAAAAAGAGGCTAGTGTTCCCCCTTCCGATAAAAGTAAGTTGTGTGCATTTGCATTCAAGGTGATGAATGACCCATTTGTTGGCTCATTAACTTTTATCAGAGTGTATTCTGGTATCTTAAAGTCTGGAACAACAGTGCAAAATACGACAAAGGAAAGAAAAGAACGTATAGGACGAATGCTGTTGATGCATGCTAACAATAGAGAAGATGTAAAAGAGGCATACTCGGGAGATATAGTGGCATTGGCTGGATTAAAGAATACTTCGACTGGTGATACCATTTGTGAGGCTGGTTATGACGTAATTTTAGAAAAGATGGAGTTTCCTGAACCAGTTATAGAGGTTGCTATTGAACCAAAAACAACTCAAGATCAGGAAAAAATGTCTGTAGCTATTGCAAGATTAGTTGCAGAAGACCCATCGCTTAGGGTAAGTACGGATATTGAAACAAATCAGACTAAATTAGCTGGTATGGGGGAGCTGCATCTTGAGATAATTGTCGATAGGATGAAGAGAGAATTTAAAGTTGATGCAAATATAGGTGCACCGCAAGTAGCCTATAGAGAGACTATAACAAGTTCTTATGAAATTGATTATATCCACAAAAAACAAACTGGTGGTGCAGGTCAGTTTGCTAGAGTAAAAATACTGTTTGAACCACTAAAACCAGGAGATGGTTACCAATTTGAAAGTAAGGTTGTAGGTGGTAATGTTCCTAAAGAATATATACCAGCTGTAGAAAAAGGTATTGGACAAATTAGCAAAACAGGTGTACTTGCAGGGTATCCGCTTATAGATTTTAAAGCGACATTACTAGACGGGGCGTATCATGATGTTGACTCGAGTACGCTAGCATTTGAGATAGCTGCAAAAGCTGCCTTTAGGGATGGCATAAAGAAAGCTTCTCCTGTACTGTTAGAGCCTATCATGGATGTTGAAGTGATTACCCCAGATGATTATATAGGTGATGTTATAGGGCATTTAAACAGCATACGTGGGCAAGTTTTGGGAATGAGTCCTCGTGGTAATGCACAAGTAATTAAAGCAAAAGTTCCGTTAGCTAAGATGTTTGGATATGTAAACACTTTAAGGTCAATGACTCAAGGAAGGGCTCAATATAGTATGCAATTTGCAAATTATGAAAAAGTATCTCAGCATATAGCTGATGAAATAATTAACTGTTAGGATAAAGGAGGAAAGAAATGGCAGAGAAATATGAAAGAACAAAA
>CAZJPD010000014.1:0-25137 GCA_964547795.1 uncultured Candidatus Midichloriaceae bacterium
AAGCTTTGAATTTAAATTCTTTAAATCTTTGTCCTTATAATCACCTTCTTGGACACTATCTTGAAAATCTAAAATTGCTTTGAAATTTTCTAGCTTTGCCTTTCTATCTAAATCTTTTTTATGTTCATCACTTAGTGTAAGGTGTATAGCTTTTGCACCTTTTTTATTGTCATTGTCTGAATCACAAAATACATTTTCATCAACAAAATCCCTGTTAAAAACACATATTGCTATATTTTGTTGTGTAAAATCAGTCTCTAGCTTGTCAAAACCTTTTCCATTGTATGAAAAACTATAATCTTCTCTCAACCTCTTATCTTCTTGGATAGCCCTAAAAAAATTAGAAAGCAAAGTCTTACCTGATCCGTTATAGCCATAAATTAAATTCCATTTTTTTAATTTTAATTCCTTAATATTAAGTTTTATGGAATCACCAGAAGAAAGTTGTATATTTTTTAATACGATATTTTCTTTGGTACTGCTCATAAATTACCCCCTATTTTCATATTCTAATGATTCTATTTCTAATCCCTCAATTTCCTTTAATGCTTCACCTACTATCCCCTGTAAATTTCCGTGCATACCAACCGCTGTATCTATCACCTTCTCAATCTGCATTCGTCGCTTATTCCATTGTTTTATCATCACTTTACGCTCCTTCTCTAAATCTTTTTGCATAGTGCTAAAAGTCTCTATAATAGCTGTAACACGATTACGAAAACGCTCCCCTGTCAAATATTGATACAAATTTTCCATCTTTGTTTTTTGTCCTTCAGAAAGTTTCTTGACTCTAAAAACTTCCAGTAAAGTTTGACGTAAAACAACTGCTAACGGTATTATTGTCTCTGGCTGAGTAATCCATATCCCTTCAATTTGTTCAAAGTTTTTGACATTTCTCGGTAATACTTGCGTAACCAATTATTGCAATTTCTGCTTCTGCTAGACGTTGATCGTTCTTCAATTTTATTAACCAATCGTTATTCCAATTTTTAGTACGTTTTGATTCCTATAAAATTTTTCCAACATTCCTCCCTGATGCACTCCCAATATGTTGTATAATATCACCACCAAACTCACCTTTTGCCACTGGCTCTATTGTGTCATTAGGAAATTTGCTTTGCAACATTCTTTCTAGCTCAATTTCCTAAGCTTCTCCCTGTACTTGTTGAGACCCCTGAGTGGCTTTCCTTTCTAGTTCAGTAATAGTTTTTCTCATCGATGCAATCTGCAAATCTTTCTCTCTTACAGTAAGGTTCATTGATGTTTCAGCTTCTTTACGGGCTTTTTGATGAATATTATCAACTTCTTCTTGTACCTTTTTCTCAATAGTTAATACCATCTCTCTTTTTGCATCATCAAGTAAACGACGTTCCTTTAAAAGTTCTGCTTCTTTTGACTGTGATACAGACAATTTCTCATTAAGTGCCTTAATGTATTCCCGTGCCTCTACTACCTCTTTCTCTTTGTTTTTTAACTCAATATCTATAGTACGTCTTATTTTCTTTTCTTCTTCTACACGAATCTCTTTTAATTCTTTTTCTATTCCATCTGCTATCTGTTGCTCAACTTCACTCTTTTCTTTCGCAAGTTGCTTCTTCTGACTAGATATTTCAAGGTCTTTATCTCTCAATATCTTTGTATATTTCTGCTCTGCAGCTTCAATTAACGGAGCAGCCAATGATTCCGTAAACTTAATTTCATTATTACATTTTGGACAAGTAATTGCTGGTTCACTCATTTTAAACCTCCATTCCAATATCTTTCTCTATTTTAATCTCTCTTGAAATAGGTAAATTCTTATCATCTGTTATTTTATTATCAGTGCTTCCTTGTACAGGCTTTAACCCACTTATTTGCTGATTTACCTTATCACCCGTAATCATAGGTTCGTCTCTGTTTAACTTTGATGTACTGCTTTTTTCTACTCTCATCTTAAAACTAGTCTCACTTAATTTGCTACAAACTATAGTTGCTTCATTCTTCGTTAATCCCATTTTCAATAATAATCTATAATCTTTAGTCAATTTCTCACATAAACTCTCAATAGCTTTTAGTGCTTTTATATTAGGATAACTTCCGTATGATATTTCATAATCTACAATCTTTGTTGCTATTACATTTGCATTTGTAAAACTTATCCCCTACTTCATATACGATTTTGTGATTTCTATCGTTCTTGCCTGTAAATTATCATATCTTGCCAATACCTCTCTTGGATTACATGCCACATGATATCCATCCTCCTTTTTTCCTAAATTTGCGTCTATTTTTGCTAATAATTTCACTTTATCTACTACCTCTAAATCTTGCATCTCTGCTTTACTCTGTTTTTGTAATTCACCTTTGTAAAATTCCTCTCTTTCATGCTCATACCTTGCCTTTATATAAAAACTTATTTTGTCTTCAGCACTTGCCTCTTTTTTATACCTATTTTTAAACTCCACTATCTGCTCTGTTACTCTTTTCGTAATTTTATTTGTAACTTCCCCTGATCCCACACTACCAATCTTAAACATTGTATTTTTTACAACTCCCCTTATTTGCATTTTGATTTCCTCATGCGACAATCCTTCTATTTTTAAATCTGCCAAGCCCTGCAGTTTATTCCTGATACCTTCATCTACTTTTTTTAACTCCCTTTCTTTCAAAGAAAGCTGATCTCTTTTCATTTCCATATTAACTAGACTCTTAACAACCTTATCTATCTTACCTATTGCCTCCTTATGTATCTGATCTTTGATAAAAAACAATTCCATACCCTCCAGCTTCCCTATAAGCTTTGAGTTTTTTACTAATATCTTCTCTGCCTCCCGTAATCCATGCCTTTCAACTAACTTACCCCATAAAAACAAAGCTTGCTCAGGTTCTTTGTATATTCCTTGCAACTTAAACTTCCTCTTCTGCCTTTCTATTTCTTCTTTTAAACTGCCAATTTTATTTGCTATATTGTAAATGTCAGAATTAAACTTCTTACTTAAACCTGTTTCTGCCTTAATCTCCTCTATTTTCTTATATTCATTATAGCATTAATCTCACGTGTTAAATGACTTTTCGCTCTTTTCTGCATCATCTTCTCTAATTTTTCACCTCTTTTCATTTCTGTAGACTTCATAATCCCTTTCTCTATCATTTGATGCTCTATTGATGATGTCTTATCTCCTGCTTTCTTTGATAAACTTCTTATTAGATTTTTATAATTATCTATTATCAGATATGCTCCTTTCCTTGCTCTTGATAACATCATATAGAACGATCTTTGATGTGTTAAACTCAAAAACTTCTCCTTTGACCTTGCTACTCCTATCACATAATCTGCTGTCTTACCCTGCGATGAATACGATGTCATTGAATGGCCATAATCCATAAATCTCAATTCATTCAATGGTAATATTTTTATCTCCTCTCTATCTGTCTTTATTGCCACCTCATCCCCTTGAATTTTCTCAATTCTTGCATTACCCCCATTCACCATAAGTGCATATTTACTACTGTTCCTTGTCCATTTTATCTTCTCCCCTTCCCCTATACTCATTGTCTTACTCTCGTATAAAGTAACGTATCTACTCTTTTTCTCTGGATTCCATTTGATGTTTTTACTATCTCCCTCTCTCCTTAAGACAATATCCTTCCTGTCTATCTTATCAATCCTAAACCTATCATCCCCTTTTATTCCCAATGATTTTATTCCTTTGTTAAATACCACTACCTCCTCACCACTATATTCTTTAACATCCCCAATTTGCACTCCTGTCCTTCCTAAATTTCTATATACTTCATGATGCCTTGACTCCCCTCTTACATAATGCTCCCTCACAAGACTATTAATGCAATCCCTTAAATTATTTGATGGTGCAATTATTAACGCATCCTTCCCTTCTTCCCTTAATTCCGCCCATTTTCTATAACACCTCCCTGCCAATGCTACATTATCAATCCTTTCTATCTTATTCTCTTCCTTTTCACTTTTTTCCCTTCCTTTTAACTCTTTTATTTCCAATAATACCTTATCAGTGTACTCTTTTATTCCTGCTTTTCCTTCTTTTCTCAATACATCGTTAAAATCCTGCCCTACTGCATCTGGCTTCATTACAAACACATGATACTCCTTGATCTTTAAATTTTTTTATACCCTCTTCTATAGAACTTATACTACCCGCATTCTCCCCATCATTATCTGCACAAATGATTATGTTTTTATTCTTATTTACAATCCCACTTATGTTATTTAGCTCAATATTCCTCATATTAACCACTCCCAACGAACATATCACTCTTGCTTCTCTCTCTACACTCGCTATAGATAAAGCCGTTTCTATTCCTTCTGCTATATATACTTCCTTTGCCTCCTTATTCTTCGTCAACTCAACATAACTCCCTTTTAAAACACCCTTTGTCCTCTTGCTTACCTCTATATCCTTTCTTCTCTTCCCTTCCTTATCCAAATATATAACCTGTGATGCCTTTATATCACCCCCTTTATCCCTTGCTATACTCATAATACCTATACGATTATACTTACCTGATCCTATTGAACTCTCTTCCTCTATATACCTTATATCTCCCGATAGCTCTATCTTACTTATATCTATTTTCCTCTCCTCTATTAAATACTTCCCTCCTATATTATTGCTCTCTACTTCAGTAATAGCTTTACTCCCTTTGTACTACTCTATTACTCCCCTTATCTTTTCTTCTCTGCTTTGTTCTACATCATACCCCTTCCTTTCTTCTACAACTATTCTCTTCCTCCCTATCTCTCCGTCATACATCTCTTTCTTGTAAAATTTGAACAACCCCCCCCCCTCTCCCCTTTCAAAGTCATACCATATCCCTTCCCTTATATTTGCTACAATACTCCCTTTCCTTCCAAATCTTATCGTATCACCCCTTTTCTTTATCTCCGTATTACTCCCAAATTCGCTTATTGCCACATCTTTTACTAAATATGGTCTGCTTAAAAACTCTTCTACCTGTTCTCTCAAATCCCTTCTAACATTTCTTACCTTCCTATCACCACTTGCTTCATATATATGCTTCCCTGCCACTTCATTATCTACTGTCTTTTCTGCTTTATATACCGCTTGCAATAACCTTGCTTCCTCCTGCCTCTTCACATCCCTCATAATTGCTGTATCCATCCCATGTTCCTGCAAATAATAAAATGGCTTCCCTACTTCTACTCCTCCTTGTTGCCTCGCATCCCCTATCATCACTACCCTGAACTGTAATTCTTTCGCAAGTGTCCCTAACCTCCTAACTTCTTTTGTTGATGCCAACGATGCCTCATCCAATACAACTACCTTGTTTGCAAGCTCTGCCTTCATTTTGTTCCTTCCTCTCTCTGTTCCCCTCCCTTTTATCACTCCTTCATACTTCATTGTAAATCCTGCCAATGTCCCTGCCTCTATATCCACTGTCTTTTTTAATACATTTACTGCTGCTCTCGTCGGTGCTAGCCCTATTAGTTCAATTCTATTCTTTCCTCATTTCATCCGCCATCTTTAATATATCTTGCCTCCTTTGTGAAAATTCCTTGATTGTCTTTTCTGATACTCCCGCTATTTCAAACGTAATTCTTCTCACTCTATCTTTTTCTACATTCACCTCATATCCCAATCCTTTCACATTCCTCCCTAGCTCTATTCTATAAAGTTCCCCTAAATTCATTTTGTTTTCATATAACTTGTCAAATACCACTGACCTCCATACTTCATCTCTACACTTTGTTGCATTCGCTATTACACAGTGCGTATGTAATTGTGGATCTGCCTTCTTATCCTTCTCTCCATCCTTTGCTCTCCTTGCTATTACATGTGTAAACTTCCCTATTATCGCATTGTCTGTTCTCTCCTGATACTGCTTCCCTTCTTTCTGTACCCTTGCATACATTATATGTCACTCTACATAATTTAAAACTGTAGTAACAGCTTTTTCATGGGCTTCTATTAACCTCTCATCTTTTGCTACCAATACCATGATTGATACTGATTTTGGTGCTGATAATATTAACTCTTGTCCTGAATGATGTACCAATCCTTCCTTTGTCTTCCTTCCTAAGTGCACCCCTTCACATATTTTCCCATTCAGTATGTCTTTAAGTCTCTCCTTTGTTACCTCTTTCAGCCCAAGCTCCTTTGTTACACTGTTCTCATGCCATCCCCTTGAATATTCATATTTCTTCTCTACAAAGAAAAAATATATCACTGCATTAATCGCACTTGATATCTGTCTTATTATCGCTACCACCTTCCTCTCCACTCTTTAGGATTTTCGCTTCTTTTTGGCATTCTTTCCTCCTTCCTCATCTTTTATTATTATTCTTTCCTTTAATATTCCCATCTTCTTGAATTGCCTATTCGCACATCTTTTAATATCATCTACCAACTCAGGATATAATTGCTCTCTCGCAAGAGAGTCTATCTTAAAGTACCCCTCTGTTATCATCCGTGATAATAATGGATAATATTCATCAAACCATTTTATCAATCTTCTCAACTTTCCTTCTTCACTTTCAGCACTGCTATTTAATGATTCACTTAGTACGTATTTAGCATATTGGCTTAATTCCATGCAATGTTCCTCTGCTCTCTTTTCCAGTTCCACTTTTGCATCTTCATTTATTCTGATACCTAGCACATGTGTTCTTTTATCACTCATAATTCCCCCCTACATCTGATTTACTTCTACCTTATATTTTTTCATTTTTCTTATACCCTTGCCATCGAATTCTTCTAGTTTTAACTCCTCACCTTTACTGAAGGTAACCTCTTTTTTTCCAATTGTACTGCCAGTTGTACCATCAGCTACACTGTTCTCCTCTCCATCTTCCTCATCGTTAATATTCGCATATATCTCCCTTAGACGCTCAACTAGCTCCTCATTTTAATAAATGCCTTTTCATGATTTATCCCTTTCCTATATCTTATCTCTGCTTTGACCGCTGAATAATCTGGTATCTTTAATACCAAGTTTAACCTTTGCATACTCTGTATTTCCGATGGTAAAAACAATGGCTTTACTCTGTTGTGTGAATTAACATTTACTCCATCCCTGATTGTATTTGCTCCATACGATAATCCTTCTTTGTATTCTCTTATTTCTGCATCTCCTATATTATCTGCTAACCATCTTGCCGTATCAGGATCATTAGACTTGAATATGCATCTTGTGTTGCATTCAGAACTGATATTCTGCGTTAAATCTCTCCCATATATATCCCTCATCTGTGCTATATTCTGCATCCCTAATACAAAACACCCTTCATAACTCCTTGTAACTGATAACCCATTCTGCAATAATGGTATCTTTTGCAATGTCGGCAACTCATCCATTATTACCCATGTCTTATTGTCGTTATCCTGCTCTTTACTTAATATTGCACCTATTGCCATCTCCATCCATGCAGTCTGAAGTGGTGCAAGTTCACTTGATAAATTCTCCTGTGATGTAATAAATAACATTGAATCTCTTCCTTCTCTTAATACCCACTCTCTTATTGAAAAGCTCTCATTCCTTTTGCTATTACTAAGCTTTAAACTATTGAAATGTGCAGCTAACACAAATAACACACTTGCTGCTGTTTTAGGTGAATTCGGGTCTATTGTTGCCTGTCCATATGTTCCTTTTAATATTGCTGCTACTTTCTTCATGTTTTGTCTGAGCATTTTATCTACTATCTGTCTATTGGTTAAATCATCTCCACTTGCATGCAATTTGTTTACTATTTCCGTAAATGCTATTCTTCCTGCCTCATCCCATATTTTATTCCCTTCTGCGTATATGTTCTTTTCTGGTACGAATGCCCTCGCTATTTGCTTGATATTCCCTATCTGGTCTATTTCTGATAACAAATTCCATTCCTCACTCCTTCTATCAAATGGATTTAGTATTTTGTTTTTTTTGTGGATTATAAAACCATTTTGTATAATCTCCCTTTTGTCATAAATAACAGCTTTATCTCCTCGTACTCTAATCTGCTCTACTATATCACTAATAAGTACTGTTTTGCCTGTTCCATTTGCTCCAACAACAAGTGTATGTTGCATTTCTGCCTGATATGGATATGGTATCCCTGCTACTGCGTAGGCACTATATTTTTTACTTCGGTTTTCTTTTGTTATTTTCTTTTTTATATCATCATATGGACTTACCTTTGCTCCTCTTTTAAACTCCCCCCCCTGTCTTTCTAAATCCTCTGTATATAAAAAAGACACTTACTATAACGAGAACTATACCCGCAGACTTTAATGCAAATATTCCTGCTTCTTCCATTTCTTTTTCTATCCTCTCTTTAAAGTCCTGAAAGTACCATGATTCAACTACAGTACTTGCTCTAAGTGTTGATGCATTATTTCCGTAATAAACTGTGATCTGTTTGTTCGGTAGATGTATAGTCTTTAAGAAATTAGCCATCTGATAATCTCTGTAATCTGCCCATTCCTCAAGATTGGTGTTCTGATACAGGCTTATACTAAAGAGAAAAAGTGCAAAACCCCCTGCCAATAGCAACAACAAATTCAATACTTGCTTGAACATCCGTATTGCATGCAATGATAACTGCCCACCTCTAATTATATTTGATAATATCTTCATTGGACTTCCCTCTTTTTAGTGCTATGCTCAAATATAGAAAATGCCGTAGGCAGTGTAACTAAAGTTATAATTAGAGAGTACAAAATAGGTGTAATGACAACACATAATACGATGTCAGAAATGCAAAACACAAAAAAGCCTCCTAGAGGTCTGTATGAAATGCACAATGCTGTAACTCCTAAAAAAACCTTTTGGAATGCCAATAGAATGAAAATTATTTTCTCTGCTGTGATTCCTGTTCTTGCTTTGTATTGGATAGACCCGTTTCTTACTAGAGAGAATAACTGGATGTTCTTCCTCATCTTTGGATACTGTACCTGATAGCACCAATTGTCGTTGCAATATCTAACAAAACCGAAATTGTGAAAGTTAAAACAAAGGAAGACAGCCAAAAGACAGGCAAACCTTGTGGTGTATACCTTAAGTTTGGACATAAGCTATACAAACGCCAAGAAATGCATATAGGGCAAAATCTTATATTCTGCTCACTATTTTTTGGCGTTACACTTGGTATGCTGAATAACGCATACATCAGTACTATGAAGCACTTTCTACCTGGTATTGCAAGTACATCACTTCCATATATCATATACCATGTCCTATGTTTCATAGGTGATTACCCCCTTTGTTTCTTCAAGGCTAACTGGTATATGCATCCCCGCTATCACGAGGCTATTAGTAAAAACAGAAAATTTGGTACAAATTTCAACAATGATAGACCTCACACTATACACCCCTCTACACAAAATTGGCTCTATTATGACCACCATGTCGGTCCAAATTCTTATTATAGAAGAAACTAATTTATTCATCATATTTTTTTCCTTTATTTGGATTTTTTGTACCTATCCCTACTTCGGACAAAAATCTGCTATTTTCCATTTCATCAACCCCATCCTTAATCTGCTGAGCCTCTTTTTTAGTATCTACCTTCTGCTGTTGCACCTCCTCTCTATTCTTATCAGTCATTGTCTCTACCTTGCTTTTTATCTTGCTACCATCTACATCAATACTGCCAAGTCTGTTCTTATTGTCTGTCCTAGCTTTAGCAATATTCTCATTTGTAACTTTTTGGCTTTCAACTTTACTCTTTGCCTGACTTGCAAATCCACCCTTGCCTTGATCAATAGCATCGTAATCTTGATCAAAACTCTGTATCCTGGGCGGTATCATCTTTTGATAATTTGATGCTCTCTCTTGCTTTCTATATGCCCCTACTGCCCACAATAATGTTTCTTTATCTCTCTCAGTATCGCCAGTTATATATTGCCATGCTTGTTTTAAACCAATTACTTGCTTACGCATTGTGTTTGGGTCTATTTTTGATGCAAAATACTTTAGGAAGTTGTCAAACTCATCCTTTGAAGTTAAAAACGAATAACTCTTTATTTTGTCCACAGACTCCTGTATATGCCGTGCTTGACTTTCGTGATATTCTGCTGATTTTTGATGTTGCCTATATTGCTCATAAGAATGACTAAGGTTTTCTACATTTGTCTTTTCTACTCCTTGTGATTCATCATATTTTTGGTTTTTAGAATAATGACTTATTGCATCAATAACGTGCTGATTATCTTTGCTAAAAGCAATATTCCTCCCTTCTAATAAAGATTGCGTATCTGTACTATCTGCATCTACTTTACTTGATATTCCTAGATTTAATCCCACTTTTTTGCCTCCTCCATCTCCATTTGATCCTGCCATTATCTTGGAAACTGCCCCTATTGCCTTACTTGCTGCTCCACCTCCAAATTTATCAGCAATCCATTTTGCTCCTCTCCCTACAATAGAACCCACATCTGCCGTTAATTCAGCATTGACTGCCATTGTCGCCGCTTGTCTCTTATCATAATTGTACCTTTCTTGTAGCTCTTCCGTATTTCTTGCAATACGCATCAAAGTATCACTCTCCTTGCTATCCATCCCTATATTATATCCCTCTCCCTTAACAATATTTTCTGACTCCCTTGCTATAAAGTCCACTGCTTCTCTGTATGTTTGTTGCTGATATTCTGTTGCCTGCACTCTCTCGCTTGATGCTATTGACTTTGTCTCTCCTATCTTCTTCAACATATTATCTGTGTTGGATTGCACCTTTTGGAAACTTATATGACTTACAGATGTTGTTATCCCTGCTCCTCCATGTAATATCCTGCTATGCCCATCTTGCTTAAACAGCATATCTGTCTGCCATGCCCCATCACTTAACCTTTCTCGCATAAAGCCCATCTGTACTATTCCCGATGTATCTACCTTATTACCACTTACATTCTCATATGACCTGTTCCTTATACTCACATTATCTAAAGACCTTGATCCTGTTGTTACCTCTCCTGTTGCTATGTCTACTCCTCTTTGTGTACTAGCCATTAAACTTCCTGCCATGTGTACAAATTGACCTACTCCTCCTTTTGCTATCATATATGCAAATGATGGTATAAACAGTCCTAACCCATATGCCATCATCGCATATGTTGATTGGGTCGTTGCTATGTTGTCTATTGATGCTATTGTGATGTCTCCTACCATACCTGCTCTTTTTGCAAATATACTTATTGCTCCATTCAATATCGCAAATAATAATGGCCATAGCTCTATCCATACCATCAGCTCAAAATACGTCTTTAATGACGGATACCTCTGTGAGAAAAACAATAATGTCACAACTATCGGAAAGCACGCATATATCAATGCCTGAAATATCGCATGTAATATCGGTAATGATAATTGTCCTATATCTCCTATGATCTTCCAACCCGTGTTTTGACTTTGCATTCCTCGTATCGTTTCATAGCTATGTGGCACTGTTCTGAATTGATTGATTATCAGTATCTGCCTTAGTTGATCCGATGCACTTCCGTTCATGTTGCCATAAAAATTCCCACTTAGTTCTAGTGCTTTTATAAATCCATTCTTTGCATTCTGATTACTTTGACTCCTTGCCATCATTAAATTTACAAAGTTTGGAAATTTCTTTGATAATAACTCTGCTTCTTTATTAAACTCAGAAGCTAATCTCATTAATCCCTCTTCGCATCTCACTAACTCCCTACCACCATTGTTTGGCTTTCTGTAATTGAACATACGTAGATTTGATGACTTCTGCTCCAGTAATTGCCATATATTATCTGAATTCATTAACTCCCTTATATCGTATTTATGCCCTATCATGGTGTCATATAACATGCACTTGGATATATACCCTTCCATATTCTCCTTGAGTATTGGGTCTTGTATCGTCATCTTTTGTAAATCTGACCTTACTTGCGATTCAAACGTCGTACCATATTTGTGATATGGCAAATGCTCTGGCATCGGTGTTGCAAATAGCGTTTCAAATAGCTTTGTGACGCTATATCCCATACCACTTATTATTCCTGCAGGTGCAACAAGCCCTGGTGGTAAGTTATCTATCTTGTCTGCCTTCCCTGTTACTACATCCCTGATATGCATCGTCATACCCCCTGTTCTTAAAAAGATTGATTGGTTGCAGTAATACCAAAATCACAATCATATATCCCATGAACCATTTTGCATAATGACTTGCATGGTCTCTTGTTACTCCTGCCTTGAGTCCTGCCCATGCTAAACCAAACATCAGTGATAAATTAAAGAACTGTGCCATGTATCCACCTGTATACATTGTCGCTATAGCATTAAATATATTAGTCAGAACTTCCTCTGCTCCATATGTATATACTACAAATAAGTCGCTACTCATCTTTTCTCTCCTTTACACATTTATGTCTTTTATACCTACTTGCCATTTGCTTACCTTTATTGTTTTTTATTTCTTTTATTTGTTTTTTTTACTTTTCCCTTTATCTGCCATTTATCTTCTTACTTCTCACCTGATAACTCATTTACATCTCTGTAATCTGCAAACATCGCAAATACCTGATTCTCTATCTGCTTTGTTGTCTGCTTTACTGCACTGATTGTGTGCAATCTATTCATCGCATTACTTCTCTCGTAAAACAGACCTTTCCTGATTGACCTTATCTCTTCTTTGAAATCCTTGATCGTATCTCCTTCTATCTGTGCATGTTCTAAATTACTCAGTGTCTTATATACAAAATCTACCAAATCATCCAAATAACCAATTGTATAATCAAATGCCACCACCTCTGCATATTCTGATATCCTATGCTTTGCTCCTTGTCCCTTTAATCCCGCATGTAGTGATATCAGGTTTAGAATCGGTATTGATGACCTACTTAGCAAGTCCTTTTCTTTTGCATCTAAATCTACATTTTGACCTGCATTTTCTTTTAATACCTTATCCTCTAGTGATTGCATGATATTCATCACCTTGGCATACATTGAATCTTCCTTCTTCCATGGATATGTGATCTTCCTTGGATGAAGACAATCCTCTTCTTTATCACATACATAAACTTTGAAACTGCTTAAATCTCCTCCAAATACTATTGCATTCAACATCTACCCCTTCATGAGAGAGGGTTTATGTTTAAAAGGCAATACTTTCATCTCCACCTTTAATTGCCAATACTGTGCCACTCAAACTCATTAGGAACTCCCTATCTCCTCTTGATATGTTCGTCCCCTCCTTCTTAAGTGCATACCAAACTAAATTATACTCTGCTGGTAGTAATGGCTTATCTCCTTCTTTGTCTGCATTGTTTGTCTCTGTCGCCTTTACTCCATCGTTACAATTCTCTCTTGCTGTAAAGTAACTTGATAATGTATCACCTATTCCTCCACTTCCTCCCATCTTTCTTGCTTGGCATGCAAGCCTTTGTGTATGCTCATTCTTTGGAAATAACCCTGCTGCTATACTTGCTCCCATCTGACAGCTGTTTATGTTCTGTAAATTCATAAACCTTGCCATTGCTTCCAAATTCTCTAGTAAATCTGCTATCTGTGGCGATATGCTTTTTATTGTCAGCATCACTCCATATGATAACGCATTACTACCTATGTTCTTTATCATTTCTTCCAACTGCTTGCCTTTGATATATCCAAATCCTCCAAAGTTTATGTTTATCCCTCCACATCCTGCATCAAATGACGGTGGATCAAACAACAATAACTGTAAATCTGATGTTGGTGTTCTTGCATATATACTACCTCCAGTTGCATATCCTCCCAATTGATCCTCCCATATCTTCGGTCTATTTATATTTGAATACACTCCCATCTTATCCAATAATGACGATTTGCCTTTGCCAAATGGATCAAAGGCATAGCTCTCTTGCATCACCTCAAATACAACTAAAAATAGCACCATCAGTGTTTTGCAAAAAAATCTTCTCATGAGCCTAACCTCTCTTTTAGTTTTCCTACTACGTATAAAGCATTATTTTCTAGCTCATCTATTGCCAAAAACCCTTGTGCTATAGGCACTGCTATCCCCAATCCTTCCGAATATCCAAATAATACTGGTGTTGAGTTAATATTGAATTTCTCTATTAGCTGCGCATTACCACTTGCTGGGAATTTTTCTATACTTTTTCCATCTATAGCCACAGATGCCACCTTAAACCCATATCTACGAGCAAATACTTCCAATATTTCCGCAAAAGGGATACAGTACGGACAAGATGCTTTATAAAAAAACAATAATTTAATTTTTCTGGCAAATTGCTCCAATAACTGTCTGTTTTGTACCTTCTCTGCTCTATTTCTGACTTTTGCTCCCATATCAGATATTGGTATCTCCCTTGCTATATTCAACTCTGGATACAAAAGCATTACATCTCTTATGTTTTGCGATACTTTTCCTGCCTTGCTATACATCTCATTTTGATACTTTATATATTCCCTCGTATTCTCAATGCTTGGTCTCATTATCATTGTTGCCTTTCTTCCAGCTCTTCCTTAAATTGATTTAACTCTTCTACTGCTGTTTGATTGACTTCTGATGGTTGGGTTTTATTTTTGTTTCCTGCAAGCTTTGCTTGTTCTTCAGGCTTTGCCTGCTGCTCATACCAATACCATCCTCTTTTGTTTTTTTGGTAAAAGTCAGAATAAGCACAGGCAAACCCCCTCATTTTTACCATTATGATTCCTGTTATTACTAAAATGGATAGAAAAAATGTTAAAAAACTCCTCATTGTACCCCCTCCCTCAAACTTTTCTCATTAAACCTTTTCTGTTCAGATGGTAACTTGCTTGCTGACTTCGCTATGTCCTCTGCATACTTTGCATTTGCTGTCGCATCTATCTTAACATCTGGTATGTTGATATTTGGTATTATCACCTCATCGTAAAACTCTTTGAAATCCGCCTTTGACAAATCTACATTCTCTAAATCCTCTACACTCAATCCTCCGCACTGCGGGTCTTTCGCTGTTCCATTATCTCGTCCCAGCTGCTTCTTTGCTTCCTGGTTGATGATTTTCGCTATGATTAAATCATAACAACAAAATACTGTTCTCTTGATTACGCATGCCCCTAAAACCTTTGTTTTACAAAATACCCCCATCTCTACGCATTTCTTTTCTTTCCTCTTCTTCGCTAGATTTTTTGCTTCTGTACTACATCCTGCTCCAAAGGCTTTCCCCCAGCCTCCCATCTTTGTGCAACAGTTTGTATAATTCAGTAGCTTCTTGTCGCAATGCTCATTACTTCCCTTAAATACATTGATCAACACATCTCCTGCTATTCCGTTCTTTGCATCCTCTAACGCATTTAACATTGCTACTGCTTTGCCTATGTCGCTATCCTCCTCCATTCCCTCTTTTTTCACTGCATCACAGTTTCCATCTAAACATAGAGTTGCACATAACAAATCCTTCCCATCTACTGCCTCTCCTTCCTTGATAAGTTCTGTCTTTTCTTCTTCCCATTCTATTTGTCTCTCACAGGCGTATTTCCTTCTTAAGTCTCCACAATATGATAGATTGCCTTCCTTCTCGTTACTCAAACACTCCTCACCTATAAATGTGCAGTTATTGACGTTTATCTTATTACAATCATTCTTTGAATTACGCTTACAGTCCATATTGTATTTGTACTGCCAGCAATCCCTATACACATCCACTCCATTCACTCTCCTTGTACCACCTGCTATTGAACAATATACTCCCTTCTCTTCACAGTTGTTGGCAAAGCTGATGTTGTATGTTGTAAATAGCGTAGCTATAACAACAGGACTAAAAGAAAAAAGCAGAAATAATGTTATATTTACCCTTCCCAGCATCTCTTCTCCCATTTATCATTGAAATTTCTACAACAATACTGACTTGCCTTTAACTTCAGGTACAACCTTCCACTATTCCCAAATGCTAACTCTATCCTCATTGTGTTATGCCCTTCTCTTAAATATGGCTTTAAATCCACATTTGGTGATATATTGTAGAATTCCTTTGTATTACATGTGCGTCTTGCACTCCCTGAATGTAATGTTGTCCACTGACTACTCCCCTCCTTCCAAAAGTCCCCATTGCCTCCCATAGTATTATATGCCTGTACCCCATTCACTGATACCCTTATCCAATCGCTGTATTGTATATTTGTTATCCTGAACTCTTTTACTGCACCTTTATCTTTAATCCTAAATGTTACCTTCTTGTCCATTATTACACATTCCTTCCTCTGCCTTACCTTATCTATCGTCCCCAAATATATGTTTGGATAATTTGCTCGCCAGTATATATTCCCATCTATACTGTCTTTTGTAATTCCTCCTGCATCAAATCCACAATCGCTTAAATTACCGCAACTTACACTCAATGTCTTCTCACATACTATATTACTTGCTGGCTTCTCACATGTTTCCTCGTATAGCTCCGTATCATAGTGCTTTTCTTTTGTTACTTTCTTTCTGTATTGATTACTTTGTTTGTTTACTTGTATCGATAATACTTTTTCCTTACATCCTTCACTTGTTATCTTTTTCATCTCACTCACTGGGTCTGCCCATATCTTCTCTGCTTTTGTAAATAGTTCATGTTCCTCAAATCCATCCAATGTCTTCTTACCCATTGCATCTCTTGTGATCCCTTCTGCTGAGCTACTATCTGCTGATGTCATTGCATTATGAGCTTTTGTCTTCATCTCTGCATCATCTATTTTGTCAATGCTCTCTGCTTCCTGTTCTACTTTGTCTCTTGAGTAGTTTGGTAGCTGGTTGCCTGATCCCTCACTAGATGCAAACCCTTGAGTTTGTGCAAGACCCGACTTCGCTATATCCTCTATGCTTTGCTCTGCATAACCTGCTACAACTCCATACATCAATACAAAAAATATTATCAGCATTTTAACTATGCTGTTTACAACATGTTCTGTCATCTCTCTAACCTCCTCTTTGCCCCTTCCTTTAAATCTCCCTGAGTGCTGAACTTTTCTGATGCATATCTTGGGCTTACATTTCCTACCAAAACATCGTATTCTTGCTTGCAGGTTGCAGTAATGCCATCATCACACACCCTTGCTAACACATAGCTAGGCACTTTGCTGATTTTGTATTCTTTAAAGAGGGCAGGGTCAATTATTACTCCTCCCCATATCTTTTCTATGAACTTCAATAGGGCTGTAGTTGTTTTGATGATGCTACCCTCTTTAAATCCTCTCATCACTACTATTCCATTATATTTGATAGCTGACTTAATCAGATGCTCTATATTCTTCTCTCCCATTGAGAAGCTTGTGAATATGAAGAAGTCTGTATCTTGAGACTTGGCACTATCAATTCCAAGGCTATTGTTGATGATTGGCTTTGAACCCTCCACTAGTTTTAATGCCGTATTCCTCTGCTCTTCTGTGATTTTTACCTCAGGTATTGTTACTTTTTTATGTTGCTTGTGGCACTTAGAATCTTTAGTGAGCCTGCTTTCTAAGTTTTGAACCCATCTAGCTGTATCTTGGTTTAGTTCTTTCTGAAAGCCCCTTATGTCTACTAAGCCACTTGGTCTTTTGTTCCTTAACTGCTCTATAAGTCCCAAGGTCTCTTGCTTTGTTTTTTCTTCTGCTTGCAATACAACTGGAACTTGAAAGATAATAATTGCCAATAATCCCACTACTGCATAATTTATAATGTAATCTACTTGTACTATCTTCAGTATTAGTGTTTCTAACTTGCACTCTTTATTTATTTTTTGTACAATGGAGTTAAACAAGTTTGTGTTATCTTTATGAGAACAGAATATTTGGCGAACTTTGATACTCATGCTGCTGTTAAAAGACTCCATGCTGTAGGTCTTGAAGACAAAATTGCAGAGGAAATTGTTACTTCTATGGTGCTTAGTCGTGATTATGATCTTTCTAAACTCGTCACTAAAGAGGAATTCTTTAAGTCTAAAGAAGAAAATACTGAAAGGTTTAATGCTGTTGATAAAAGATTTGATGCAATTGATAAAGAAATTGCTCTTATAAGACAAGAAATCAAAAACAACAGAAAAGACACCAAAGCTGATATCGATGCCCTTAGAAAGGACACTAAAGCTGAGTTTGTGAATGTCGACCTTAAAATCGATGCTCTTAGAAAAGATGTTGTTGCAGAAATGGCAAAACTCTCTGCAAAGATTGAACAAGGCAAGAGCGATACCATCAAATGGGTTGTTAGTCTTTTTATTATCCTTGCTATTGCTATATTCGTAAAACCTCATTTTTAATCTTCCCTCAAAGTAGACAACAATTTTTCTTGCGAAACAGCAGATAAGCAAAATCCTCTCCCTTGTATGGAAATTCCCTGCCACTTGAATACATCACATCTGACATCCCTATGTTATTGCAACTATACCCTCCCTTTACGTTCGGTCTTGGATATACCATCTGTGTCCTGTATTGGCTCTTTGGTATCCTCCAGATGTAACTACTCTTGCATATCTCACCATTTGGCTTTGATGAACTTGTTGCTGTCTTCATTGCAAGACCAAGTCTGTGTAACTTTGCTATTTGTCTCGTAGCTAGTAATTGACTTGTCGCTACTCCTCCTATATGGCTCTCTGTTGTTCCTGTGAATGGATACAAACTCCCTTGACATCCCGCACACCAAAAAAGCATATCCATTGATTTCTTTGTTGCTGTTGATGTTATGCAATCTACACTACATGCCATCTTTGCTATCGGATTTGACAATAGAAATGTCTCTGGATGCATGAAGTTTACCAATGCATCACTCATATGTGATGGGTCAAGTTCACTTAAATATGCCAGGTCATAATTCGATGTATCTATACATCCAAAGTCGCTGATTAAGTTCAATAAATACAGTGGCGGATATACATAGTAGTGAATATGGTAATATGCCTTACTTCTCTTATCATGTTCTAACCTTATCTTTTTATGTGTTGGCTGATTCTTACTAGACATTACTTTTATTCCGCCCAGCGACACTAAACAGAAAGGTGTCTTGGTTATTTCTATAAGACGAATGGGCTCCCAGAAACCTACGCTTATACCTGGTATCATTGGCACTCCTCCTCTAGTACAAAAACACACTGGCATACTTGGATTTGTTGTATCCTTGAACTTTGAACTCCTGATAAGCGGTATCTTCCCTATCGTTATTGGAAACATACAGCTCCAGCATATATCCGTGATTGGATTTAAAAACCTACCTGTACATTTTCCTTCTTCTGCATTTGCATTTATTCCATTTAATAGTATTATTGCCGTTAATATTGATAAATATTTATTATTATAATTTCTATGAAAAACGAGGATATGATGCATTACAAAACTTTTGATACTCATAAACATATCAAAAGCCTTCAAGAAACTGGCTTTAACGAAAAACAAGCTGAGAAGCTTGTTAAATCCCTCCTTGAATCTAGAGATTTTAATATCTCTATCCTTGCTACTCGTGAACAACTCACTAAAGTTGAAGCTAAACTTCAAAAGGAAATTGCAAATGTTAAAACCAACATTCTTAAATGGATGCTTCCTTTTATGCTTTCTTCTTTTACTATGATAGTAGCTATAATGATTAAACTGTTTTTGTTTTAGTCTCATTCTACCCTCACCTCATCTATTGTAAGTACTTTTTTACCTTCCTCTTGGTGAACGACAGATGGTACGTGAACTATGTTAAATCTACTGCTATATGCTCCCCATTGATCAAAGTAGTAGTAATATTCTTTATCTCCCACCTTCTTAAATCCTACATCACCATTAATCAGAATTATTTTACTAAGCTGATTGTTATCGTAATATTTATGTGCAAATTCCCTTTGTGCTCCCTCGTCTCCGTCTATGAATATCAATGGCTCGTTAAACACCATACAATCTAATGGATTGATCTTTGTTCCTGCTTTGTATAACAGTTTGTATTTTGTTTTTTCTCTCTCTTTACTATCTGCATTTATTTTATTACTACCTAACTCATATCCCATATTGTCAGGGATAAAAATATCTTCCTTAAGTTCTGTTGTAGAGTCAAATTCCCTTCTTCTATCCTCTGTTGCTTTTGCAATACCCACCACTCTGTTTGGTCTTTTGATTTGTCTTTTTACCTCTTTGCTGTATTTCTCATTAAACTTTTCTAATTTCCCACTTTCTTCGTAATACTGTAGCTTATTTTCAATATCTTCCAGTAGATCGGGTTCTGTTATAGTATAAGTGTTACCATACTTACCCAAATCTTTTGCATAAACTCCATGCAGGAAAAACAAACATGATACTACAATAACAACCCTCATTCCTCCCTCCTTTTTCTTTAAACTACACTACCTGCACTTTCCATATCCTCCATCACTCTCTCCACCGCTTCTGCTGTTTCTATACCCTCATCTATATAACCCTTCACCCTTGCAAATACTTCTGGACTTGACGAATATAATACTTGCGAAAATTTATCCAACATCAACCTACTTACAAAGTACTGCTTCTCTGATTGGTATATTAGCATCTCTGAATATTGCCCTATTGATGTTGTTAGGTTTTTGACAACACTAAAGAGTTCTTTTGGTAACTTCATCTTTTCCAAAGATTCCGCTGACTCTCCGCTTTGTTTTAATAACACCCTCCATGCACTGTTCTTTATTACTCCCATCCTCGCTGTATCCATCGCTACCTGCAATGCATCCTTCCCTTCACTTCCATAAAAATTCTTTAATGACTGTGTTCCTAATACTAATGCTCCGTTGTATTTCCTTAACGTCTTTACCATCGATGCCAAGAATAACGGAAAATTCTCTAGTGCATACCATGCCTCATCAAACAACACGATGAACTTCTGCCTCCTTCCTCCCAAATATACTTGTTGCACTATCTATATTGCCAACATCTACATTATTACTCCTCCTAACTTTGGCAATTCCCTTAATTCCTCAAATTCTAATACTGTCAGCTGTTTCTCAAATTTTATGTTCTTTTTCCCATTGAAAAACCTTCCATAGTTTCCTTTTGATGTGTATTCAAATAACATCAATGCTAAATCTTTTTCTCTCTCCTCTTTTGTATTTAGAATCTCTACTAACCTGTCTATGTTTGCTTCTGATTTGTATTTTTCCCATACCTCATGAATACTTATCGCTATTGACGCATTTTGTATATCTGTTGTCCCATATATCGGTGCTGCCATCTTTGCTATTATCTTTTTTAGATAATTCAATGAATCCTGTGTTATATTTGCTCTTTCTTCGTTCTCTTCTTCCTTTGGATTATATTCCCCTTCATCTGGTATATTACTAAATGGATTTAATGATGTTTTTGATCCTGAACCAAAACTTAAAAAATCTCCTCCCATTATCTTGCATGTCTTCTCAAAACTCCTCCCTATATCCACCACAAACACTTTTACTCCTTGTGCTAAATGCGTCATTACAAATTCTTGTAAAAATACTGATTTTCCACTTCCTGACTCCCCTATTATGCACGCATTATAGTTGTTCCCTCCTTCAAAATTATTCCATGTAAATACCTGCCCTCTCCTGCCCGTTAATATCATCCCTCCGTTCTGTGTTCCCCCCCATTCTCCATGTATTGGTAATAATGCCTTTGGTTCACTTGATAATACTGTCTTTTGTATATCAAATTTCCTATATAACTTTCCAAGTCCTGTTTTATTTAAAAATGGACAAAAACCCAAAAGAGCTGGTAAATGAAAATACTTTAATCCTTTTATGACAAAATCATGCTTCCTCCATAAGCTCATTAGATTTTGCTCTACAGTTTCTATCTTTTCGCTCCTTGCTGTGAGCATCACCATCAACGTTCTACGCAAGAACCTTTCTCTTTTCTTTAGATTATCTCCTATGATATGACTCCATTCCTTACCTTCTTCCTCTAATACCCTATTAAACCTACCTAGCATCCCTGAGGCTTGTTTTACTACCAACTCTCCTTTTTTCTTATATCCCTCTTGATCTGTATTTGTTATCTCATTCGCAATTGTATAAACAATCCCAAATCTTGATGGTATCTGCATGCTATCTGAATCTATATCACCTAAAAGACATGCCATCTTCCCTATTGAAAAATTGTCTGGATAATACTCTACTTCATACATCCTTGATGTATATTTACCTCCACCCAGTAATACACCATCTTCCGTTGCAAGCAGGGCATTTGATACATCACAGATTTTATCTGAGATTTGATCTGATATATTCTCTTCTTTGTTATAAGTGTTAGCAACACAACTCACCCCTTTGAAATCTGGACAATTTGTTATTTCTTTGACCAACCTTACAAAACCATCTACCCCTAGACTTTGTGGCTGTATTCCTATACCACTAAGTATCGTTTTTAACCTTCCTCTGAATTTGATTGTTTTATCTATACTGCTTACAACATTCTTACCCCCTTTCTTCTTGTATAAAGTGTTTGAGTATGAGAAAAATACCCTGTAATTCCTATGCTTAAAACTTATCTCTTCTTCCTCGTTATACTTGTCAAAAAACTCAGTACGATACTCTTCTAACTTTCTATAAACCCCGTCTCTTCTTATTCGTGCCTTCCTCCATTTATCAATAGCAGGAGTTAAATCATCACTTGCTAGTAGCAATACCTCTAACACCCCTCCCCCTGGTAATTGATCATCAAATAACATTGATACTTGTTTATAAAACGTATCATCTATCCCCACTGCTGTATTTCCCTCAAATATAAAACCCACTATGTTGTCATCTAAGTAGTAAATCTCCTCTTCCTCATCGTAAAACCTATATGAGAATAACTCTGACCTTGGGGTAGGATTGTTTATCCTGTCTAGCAATGCATCTTCTAACATCGCTCTCCTATACCTAAATCCTTCAAAAGAGCCATCCCCAAATTATCACATATATCTATTCTAAAGTGTCTATTTAACCTACTTGCTATAGTTTGCTCAACATTATGATCAACAACCAATATCTCCCCACCTCTCTTCTCTCCATTAAATTCTAATTCATCTATCTTAAACATCTCTCCAAACATTTCAAACTTGACTCCTTTTCCTTACCTTCTTCACACCCCCATCCTTCATTCATTTTGAAGATACAAATACACCATATACTTCTTCTCTAATCTTTTCTTTACTTCCTCTGTGATTTCCTCTCCTACTATTTGCTTAAAATATCCCTCATTATTCTCTAGTACATTCCTTCTACTTATTGTCCCACTCATTACTGCTTGGTATGCATCCAGTCTAGGTGTCATAAAAAACATATATCCTGGATATACACTTAACATCACAAGCTTTATCTCTTTTTCTCTATTACTTCCCACATACTTAAATGGCATCAACCCACATCTTAGTGCCACCTCTTCATTATACTTCTTTGGTTTTAAAATTGTCGCATCTCTATCATAACACCCCAGTCCTACCCTATATGCCATTACCCCCTTTATATTCTCATGTATGCTTTCTTTCCTATATTTTTTGTATAACCCTACATTATATTCAATTCCCTTATCTTCCTTGCTCCATAGCAGTAAATTATTTACTGGACTCTCTTCGTAAAAATTCTCCCTATAATAGTGCTCTTGCACTTCTAAAAATACCTCCCTTTTTATCCCCCTCTCCAATTCCCCCCTAAACTCCTTCAGTTCTCTATATGTGTATTGACTTTTTCCCTTTGTCTCATTTGTTACACTCCCTTTATTAATCCCTATAAGAAGAAGTGCTTTTTTAACTTACTACTCTCCCTTAATACGGATAGCCTCCTTCTTATAACCCTCATCCCCTGTTGCCATCCTTATTCCTTACTGTCAAATCTTATATCTTCTGAAAGTGTCTTATCTCGGCACTTCTACCTGCTTTGTTTGTGAATTTCAGGATTTTTTCCCTTTTACCTAAATTTTTTGAATCTTTTTGAATAATTTTTTTAGTAATTTTACAAAATATTTTCAGAACCTTGCATTTTTTCAAACTCCCTATTAACTAAGCAATAATACATCAAGTGATTTTTTGATGATGTTTTTGTAAATTTAAAACTACAGAAAAAAAATGAACATCTTTTATCTTGATCACGATATTAGCAGTTGTGCCAAATACCATGCTGATTCTCATGTTATTAAGATGATACTTGAGTCTGCACAAATTTTATGCACAGCTCTATCAATCCATGAAATTATATCACCATACAAACCCACCCATTCTAAACATCCTTGCGTCTTATGGGCTGCTGAATCTATCGATAATTGGATATGGCTAAAAAATTTAACACTTGAACTAGATAAAGAATATCGTTATCGCTGGAATAAAGATAATTCTCACAAATCTGCCCTAATAGTTAAATCTTTGCTTTTTCCCAATATAGAGCATCTCAAAAATATTGGTATTACTCAAAGACCACAAGCTATACCAAAGAAATATAGAATACCAAACAACCCTATAGAAGCTTATAGAAAATACTACGCTATAGAAAAACGCCATCTGCACAAATATACAAAAAGAAAGCTCCCCTATTGGCTTTGCAATTGCTAAAAGATTAAGACAATTTGAAAAAAAGACAAAAACTCTCTCACATTTGCTCTACCACTGAATGGTATCTTTTTGTTATCCCTCATACCCTTTCCTCTTAACTCTCACCACTTATACCACCCCATTCCTATCAATACTTAAAAACCTTCCTATTTCTACTCTTTTTCTTTCACTTATCTCTTCTGTCATTTCTTTCTCTTTACAATACCTTTTGTATTTACTACAAAATTTGTATTCCTTATAAAGATCTCCTGTTAATTCTGATAAATACTCTTGACTAAAATTCTCACTCCTCTCCCTCTCGTCCACATTTTTCACTACATAATCTATAAACTCTAACCACGGAAATATCACCCCCTTACCTTCCTTGCCTACAATTATTGGCTTCAATATCCTATTTATTACTCTTGTAGCTTTATATACAGTCTTTTCTGTCCCACAAAATGCTTCTTTATCAGATAATTGCCTCCCAAATTTTTCACTATATTCCCCATTACTTTGTTTCCTCGACATATCTCTTACATACCTCTCTGTTATCACTTTATACATCTCTTTGTTGTCATAATTATACTGAATACCTATTTTACAGCATTTTCTTATCTTCTCTGAAATTTCCCCCTTAATCGGATATATTAAATCTTCTAACCATGGTCTACATACTCCTGATCCTTTCATATAGCATATTTTATCTATTACTACTTCCTTGACTGTAGTGTTGACCAATACTACCT
>CAZJPD010000015.1:0-1750 GCA_964547795.1 uncultured Candidatus Midichloriaceae bacterium
TTT
Source organism: uncultured Candidatus Midichloriaceae bacterium (assembly GCA_964547795.1). Taxonomy (GTDB): domain Bacteria; phylum Pseudomonadota; class Alphaproteobacteria; order Rickettsiales; family Midichloriaceae; genus CAZJPD01. The sequence goes on from CAZJPD010000015.1 coordinate 4, forward strand.
TATTTATCACTCTGTTTACTTCAACGTTTTCTTTACCAAAATTGAAAATACCCTTTTGCTCATCAGTTTTAACAAAATTTTCCTGAATAAAAAGTTCGTTGTATACTAAAATATTATTATATTGATTGCCTTCAATACTGCATTTGGGAAATTTTTCTCCATCTTTAGAATTATCATTATCTTTTTCAAGACTTTTAAGATAATTTGATAAGATGGTTTTTCCCGTGCCATTCAACCCATAAAAAAAATTGTATTTCTTAAGTCCTTTGATTTCAGTTTTTTCTTTATAACTACCAACCTCATCCATTACAATATTTTTTATCATGCCTTACTCCTTATTTTCATATTCTAATGACCTTAATTCCAATCCCTCAACCTCTTTTAATGCTTCACCCACTATTCCTTGTAAATCTCCATTCCTATATCTTTACACCCCTTTTCTTATAAAATAAATAGTATTTATCATCAATCGATTTTTGATTAATGCTATTCTTCTTTCTTACCCCACACCTTATCAGTAAGCTTAAATAACTTTTCTTTAATCTTCTATATCTGGCTTAAAATTGTGGTCGGGGCAGAGAGATTTGAACTCCCGACCCCCTGGTCCCAAACCAGGTGCACTACCAGGCTGTGCTATGCCCCGAACATAAACTAATAGTATTGCATGGTAGATGAAAGTCTACAAAGTTCCAACTTGAATTTTAGCGACACTACTCACAACATTCAGTTCTGCTACTTTTGACATGCTATTACAATGCCTATAGTCATTACACTGAAATATCAAAAATAAATATACAGCTAAGAATTCAAAATTTCTATTTATACAAACAGAAAGATTGGTTTGTTTTTACTCTTTCTTTTCTTTTTCTTTTTGTTCAATAAATTCTTCAACAACCTGCTCAGTTTTTTCTATCTCTTCTTTTTCTTCTACTCTTCCAACAACTGTCAAAATAGTGAAATTGCCGTACTCGACTGGAGTTACATCACTTGGTAATCCAATATCATTGATATGCACATTTCTACCTATTTCAAAACCAGAAACATCTATTTCTAGGTACTTTGGTATGTTTTTTGGAATACAATTCAAATGCACAATCTTCTTAACTATATTGAGTACACCACCCCTTTTAAGACCAGGTGATTTTTCCTTGTTTATCACCTTTACCCTCACAAAAACTTTAACAGGCACATCTTCTTTGATTAATTGAAAATCGATGTGAATAGGGTTGTCAGTAACAGGGTCAATCTGTACTTCTCTTAGTATAACTTTCAGGGTCCTTTCACCAAGCTTTACATAAAAAAGCTTAGAGAACAGATTTCCTCTCTGATATTCTTTTAAAAAATCTTTGTATACAACACTCATCATCTTATTTTCATTAAATCCACATACCACAGCAGGAATTCTACCGTCTCTTCTTAAAACTCTTGATGAACCAGTCCCTGATGACTTTCTTTCTTCACCTACCAATGTTAATTCAGCCATATCATATACCTTGAAAAACTCACGTACATTTTACACTATAGCCCGATTGTATGCAATGAATTTTCTATTCTTGATAAACAGAAAGTATTACTTGAATAGTAAGCAGAAGTATTACTACAAAGATTGTGGGTATCATTTAGATAAACACGTATCACTACTTGAATGAAGGAACTGTGTGCTGTATAACTACATTAGTAATATGTAAATTTGACTTGGTGACATGAAAATTACTGGATTATCTTTGATATACATTACATTCAGCAA
>CAZJPD010000015.1:1760-13472 GCA_964547795.1 uncultured Candidatus Midichloriaceae bacterium
ATGGAGAAATTCATGATGGTAATGAAACTATCTTAATACTAAAAACCAAAAGTACTTTATTTGAAGATGTAAAAAATAAGGTACTTGAATTACACAGCTACGACCTTCCTTGCATTATTGAAATTTCTATTACAAGTGGTCATAAAGAATTTCTAAATTGGATTACTTCAAATACATTATCTTGAAACTTATATGTCAATTTAATATTTATGCTAACTGACTATACTATATTTCTTACCTTATTTATCCCTCAGCTCTCCTCCTAATTTTTCTTTTATAACATTGATAATCTTATCTGAGATATTCTCAATTTCTTCTTCAACAAGAGTTTTGTCTTTTGGCTGTAGTTTAACATTAAAAGCGATAGATTTTTTGCATCCATCCGCCTCCTTCTTCTTATAGAGATCAAATATATTTATATCATCTACGACATCAATTTTTAGCGATTTTATAGCTTTAATTATTTCAATGCCCTCTATTCTATCATCAATAAAAAATGCAAAATCCCTATTTACACTTGGCAATTCAGATAAAAACAGAGGATTACGTTTATCTAAATTCTTATTTGGTAAATTATCATAAAAAAGCTCCATGCAACACACTTGCTCCTTTATGCCAAATTCATTTATTATTTTGGGATGTAACTCCCCCACATAAGCAATAAGTTTTTTACCTATATAAAAGGAAGCTGATTTGCCAGGATGATAATAAAGTGTCGTTTCCTTTTTAATTGATAAGTTATCATCCGATATATTTATCTCATCCAGCAATGAATATAAATCATCCTTCAGGTCATAAAAATCAAATTTTCTTTGCTCCGAAAAAACACCTTTCCTTGTTGCATTCCCAACCCTGACAACAGTTAAACAGTTTTCTTCTTCCATTTCATTATGAAAGATTTTTCCTATCTCAAAAAAGGACAAATCCCTTAATCCTTTATCAATATTGTTTTTTGATATTTGCAATAACTTCGGAATTATACTGCATCTCATCGTAGCAAGTTCAGAACTTATAGGATTCACCACCTTTATTAGGGGTTTGTCAGCAAACAGCTCTGCATAATTTTGGTTTATAAATGACCATGAAACGACTTCGTTGGCATTTCTATTGATTAAAACATTTCTGAATAATTCGGCAAAATCAACTTTTTTAGGTCTTAAGTCTTTGGCATAATATGAATAATCTACCTTCTTATTGCTCTCTACTCCTTCAATTCTAATTATCTCTTCTGCTATGTCTGCATTATCGATGATATCACCTTGTCTCCATGTTGGAATGACAAGCATATTCTTCTCCTGATTAAAGCCTAACCTCTGCAGAATCGTATCTATTTTTTCTTTCTCAATTTTAATACCCAGAATTTTTTCTATCTCATCATAATCAAGCTGTATTTGCTTCACATAATCCAACTCTTTGCCTTTTAGAAGAGTGCTACCAACCACTTCTCCACCGCAATGCTTTTGAATCAGCTTTACTATATATTGCATGAAAGATGCTGTATTACCATGATCTGTGCGTCTCTCAAATCTAAAAGAAGACTCTGTCTTGATATTTAATATCCTACTAGATTTAGCGATTTGCTCTGGATGAAAATTTGCCACTTCCACAACTATATTTTTGGTATTTTCATCTACCTTGCTCTCACTTCCACCTATTACACCTGCAATTGACAATACTTTTTTATCGTCAGCTATTACTAATATTCCTTGTGGTAAAACGTATTCCTTATCTTCAAGCGATATAAATTTTTCACCTTCCTTAGACATTCTGACCACAATATTTCCATCTATTTTGTCTGCATCATATATATGGTTTGGTCTGCCGTATTCATACATTGCAAAGTTTGATATATCCACCAGTGCTGTGTGGGATTTTATTCCGAGTAAATTAAATATTGAGCTAATTTCCTTGTCCACGCCCGAGGTATTATCAATATTTTCTATATAACAAAAAGCTATTTCCTGGCAACCATCCTCAATTGAAGCTTTAAATGGTATTGATCTGTTTGTAAAATTGAACTTATCACTATGAAAGTCATAAAATTTATGTGATAATTCTCCCATTCCTGCTACTGCTAAATCTCGTGCTATTCCATAAAGTGATGCACAATCTCCCCTGTTTGGAGTAAGTGTTATGTCTATTATTACATCGTTTAATCCGTAAAAATCTGCAAAATTCATATACACTAATGCATCTTCATCGTTAATCTCTATAATGCCATCAGAATCACTGCCAAGTAATAATTCGGATTTTGAACATAACATCCCATTGCTCTCTACTCCCCTTATCTTAGATACCTTGATCATCATGTTGTTTTGAGGAATGACAGAACCTACTGAAGCAAGCACAACTTTTATTCCTGCTCTGGCATTTTCAGCACCACATACAATTTGCAGATGTTCCTTTCCGTTATTTACCTTACAGACTTTTAATTTATCGGCATTGGGATGTTGTTCTGCATATATTATTTCTGCCAATATAAACTGAGAGTAAATTTTTTCTTTATCTAAAACCTCCTCAATCTCCAATCCTATATTGGATAGGGTTTGAGTTAATTTTTCTAAGCTTACATCCAGTTTGATATATGAATTAAGCCAGTTATAAGTGAATTTCATGCTGATTCATGATGATTAAACAACTTTTCTTTTTTTAAGGTCCTTACTGCTCTTGCTATTTTTAATCTTGTTATATTTAACCTTTGGCTTAGTTCCTGATTTTACCACATCGCAATCTATCAAAACTTCCCTTATGTTACTTTTGCTGGAAAAATCAAACATACTATCCAGTAAAACATTTTCCAAAATAGCTCTAAGCCCTCTAGCTCCTGTTTTTCTTTTGACAGCAATTTTTGCTATTTCTTCTATTGCTCTTTCATCTATGGCTAACTTGATATCATTATATTCAAATATTTTTTGATATTGTTGTATCAAAGAGTTTTTTGGCTCTTTAAGGACTCTAATCAGCATTTCTTCATCAAGATCATCAACTGTGACAACTTGAGGCAACCTACCTATGAATTCAGGAATCAAACCGTATTTGACTAAGTCCTCTGGTTCAACCCTTGCCATTATTTTTGAAAGATTTATATTCTTACTCTTTTCCTTAACTTCCACCTCAAATCCTATTGCCCCGCTGTTTTCTCTTTGCATTATTATCTTTTCCAGCCCACTAAAAGCCCCACTACAGATAAACAATATATCCTTGGTATCAATATGTAAAAATTCTTGTTGAGGATGCTTTCTACCCCCTTGAGGTGCTACAGAAGCTACTGTCCCTTCCATCAATTTTAATAAAGCTTGCTGTACTCCTTCACCAGATACATCTCTTGTAATAGATGGACTTTCAGATTTTCTTGATATTTTATCAATTTCGTCAATATATATTATACCTCTCCCTACCTTTTCAAGATCATAGTCTGCAGCTTGTAATAATCTTAACAGTATATTTTCAACATCTTCCCCTACATATCCTGCTTCAGTTAAAGTAGTTGCATCTGCTATTGCAAAAGGTACATCCAAAACTTTTGCAAGTGTCTGTGCAAGCAAAGTTTTCCCACATCCTGTGGGACCAATCATCAATATATTGGACTTATCAATTCTAATATCTTCATGCTTACCCTTACTTTTTTTCTCAAACTTTTTATAATGATTATATACAGATACTGATAGGACTTTTTTTGCCTGTTCTTGTCCTATAACATAAGCATCAACAGTCTCACATATTTTTCTGGGAGTAAGGTCTTTTTTGATAAATGGTAATGACTCTACAACGTTTTCATTCAATGCTTCAGCACATAGTAAAACACATTCATCACAAATATAAACAGATACCCCAGAGAGAAGTTTTTTAACCTCCTGTTGGCTTTTGCCACAAAAAGAACAATGCAATGCCTCTGAAACTTCTTTACTCATGTTTTAACTTTCTCCTTATTTATTACTCTCTTAGTAATTATCCTATCGATTATACCATATTCTTTTGCTTGTTCAGGAGACATAAAATTATCCCTGTCCACATCCTTTTCTATCTTACTCATCTTCTGCCCTATATGTTCACTTAGTATTTTATTAAGTCTTTTTTTGAATTGCAATATCTCTTTAGCATGGATTTCAATATCAGTTGCTTGTCCACGGTAACCACCTGAAGGTTGGTGAATCATAATTCTCGAGTTCGGCAAAGCATATCTTTTTCCCTTTCCTCCTGTTGCAAGTAAAAATGCCCCCATAGAACATGCTTGACCCACACAAAGTGTTGATACTTCAGGTTTTATGTATTGCATGGTATCATGTATACCTAATCCTGCAGTGATTACTCCACCTGGGGAGTTTATATACATGAATATCTCTTTATGAGGATCTTCAGATTCCAAAAAAAGTAGCTGTGCAACGACAATGGAAGCCATATTATCCTCTATCTGCCCATTTACAAAGACTACTCTCTCCTTCAGTAGACGGGAAAATATATCAAAAGCCCTTTCACTCTTTGCAGTCTGTTCTATGACAACAGGTATATAAGACATAGTAAACTAACTTAAATTGCCTTCTTTAATTTGAGGAAGGATGTTTTTCACAAATTCTGCAGATATCATTTCTTTTTCCTTAAACTTCACCTTAGATAAAATAATATCTAAGGCTTTTTCCTCTAATATAGGCCCTCTAATTTTTTCTAAATTTTCTGGGTCTTTGTAAAATTCTAGTATCTTGTTTTTGATTTGAGGGTTTTGATTAGCCTGCATTTCAATTGTCTGATTGAGCTCTTTATCAGTGACAGTTATATTATTATTCCTTGCAACTTCTGCCATTACAAGCCCTAATTTTACTCTTCTTTTAGAAATTTTCTGGTATTCCTCTTTTAATTCTGCTTCAGTTTTATTTTTAAGATTTTCATCTTTGTCTTTATTTTTTTCTACTTCTTTCCATATAATGTCAAAATCTTGTTCTACCATCTTTTGAGGCAGGTCAAAGCTATATTTTTTATCAATTTTGTCAAACAATTCTTTTTTCATCTTCATCCTGGTTGCTCCTACAAAATCAACGTTTAGCTTCTGCTTTATAAGCTCATCTAACTTTTGTTCACTCTCTACTCCCAATTTTTTAAGCATTTCTTGGGTAACTTTTTTAATTAGCTCAAGCTCCATAATGCCATTGATTTTTACTTTAAAAGAAGCCGTTTTAAGAACTAAATCCTTTTGAGGATAATCTTTAGGGAAAGTAACATTAAAAGATTTTTTTTCACCAACTTTACAACCAATCAGTTGTTTTTCAAAATCTTGTAAAAACTGATTGCTCCCAACAACTAAATCCATTTTTTCACCCTTATTTCCATCAAAATCTTTGCCATCAATCTTACCATCAAAATCGATATTTACCTTATCCCCATTCTTCACTGCATATCCATCGTTAGCTTTCTTATACTTCCTGAATTCCTTTAATATGGTGTTTTTGGTTTCATTGATTTCATCATCAGATATATTTATTTTTATCTTTTCGATTTCAATATTTTCCCATTTTATTTCTGGTACTTCTGGTAAAACCTCTATACCTATCTTTATAGATAAGCCATTTTCTTCATCAAAAGATAGTACTTCCACATCTGGTCTCGATGAAGGTACAATATTTTTTGAATCTATTAGTTTTTTTATGCAGGAAGATATCTGCTCCTGTATTTGCCTACCAGTTTCCTCTTTTCCCACTTTTTGGCGTACTATACTCAGAGGAACTTTCCCCTCTCTAAACCCTGGCATTCTAAAGGTTTTAGCTGCTTCTAATACCCCCTTTTCTACTCGCTCATTTATTTTTTGAAAAGGAATAGTAACTTTATATTCCTTAGCGAATTTTTTACCCTTGATTTCTTCTACTTGCACCGCTATTATATATTTATGTTAACCCAATCTTGAACCTAGCAGAATTTTTGAAAGTAAAAAAGAACTTTCTGAATACTATCGGATTCCACACTGCTTTTTAGTATGTATAAAAGAATCAAGATATGTCAATTTATTTTCGGTATTTGGCACTACCTTCAATATCCCTCTAACTCGCTGCCTATAATTTGTTTAGTATTCTATAAACTATAAAAAATGAGTACACTCGTCACTATATGAAATTGCTAAAATGTTATCAATAGACTTCCTTTTCTAAAGCACGTAGTGAGAAACTCTACAATTGCAAGTTTACCCAATATATTATCAGGATTATCAATATAATATTCGTTGATATGTTTTGTCTGGTTTCCTATAGTGATTGGCTTTGATATTGATAAAGAAGGATCAATATATTGAGAAGGAGAAGTCAATAGACCTTCTGCGAAACTTAAATTTCGTCAAAATGATTACTTTCAATCCCTCTAAAAATGGGAACAAGAATTTTTAAATTTTATCGTTTTGGCATTTTCGCAGAGAGTTTAGTGTTTACACCTTAATGGGATAAACCATATATTGCTGCCAGTTTCTTATGCTTATATCTTCTTCTACCTATGCAGAATAACCTTGCTCATTTTCAATTAAGTGGCAGTTTGTTGTTAATAACTCTTTTGTAGCCCATGTTCCACCAAATTCATCGAATCCACGATCTCCAAATTCAATACAATCTGGCTGATGTGTATCGCTAGAACACGCATTAATACCTTGAATATCGCCACTATTTTTTTGACCTTTAAGCCCTTCTATTTTTTGAATGTTAGATAAGATACCATGACTTAAGACTATGTAATTATCACAGTTATCAGAACAATCAGCAATTTTTTTGTATACAGCTTTAGTATAGGCTATTGGACCAGTTTTTACCATTGTCTCTGCAACTGTATTTACTGGTTTATCTATATATTCAGGTCTATTAGGATCATCTTGATCGAAGATATTATAATATATTTCATCTATAATAGCGTTTGTTAATGTACCGTCAGTTTTGCTTCCAAATACTGCATTAGTTACTTTTGATTGAACCCCAGTTTCAGTACTATAAATTTCGTCAAAAGCATCAACTAAATCGTCAATATTTTTTTCCAAATGATAATCAAGGTCAAAATACATCCCCCCTCGCTCTTTTATAACCAATGCTCTTATAACATCTGCTTTAGTCACATAATGTTTGCCAGATTCAAGAAAACCCCGAAATCGACTATATTCTTTTAATTGGGTAACATCATGCACTTGAATGCCCAAAGTTTCAAACAATTCTTGAGTTTCTGATGAGAAACTAAACTGATCTATATTACTCCAAAGTTTAACATCCCAATTACTACTATGAATGCCGCTTTTAAGGTTATTAATTGTATCCTTCATTATTTCATAATACCTGCTATTCAAATCTTTAGGGCTGTCAGGATCAGTTAAATAAACATAATGCAAAGTATAAGGGATTGTTGGACTCTCATTTTTATGATTCAGATTTTTCAGTCTTAGATCACCAATATTATTACAATAATCCACCCCTCTTGAAATAATTTGAAAAACATCTTCATACCAATATAACTTTCCTTGCCAATTACAAGTGCTGGAATCAGCACCAACATAGCCATATCCATAAATATTGAAACAATTTATGTTATAAATATCGCACTTGTAATAAGCATCGCTGCTGCTTGTTTCTGCCTGCTCCTGCTGCCCCCCTCCACCAGGACCTGTGACACCTGTTTTCGTCTCTTCCTGTTTGGGTTCTTCCTGCATAGGCCCTTCCTGCTTAGATTCTATCTTCAGCACCTTTGGTCCTTTGCTGATTATATTACCGTATTTGTCTTTTATGACTGCAGAATCAAAATCAAATTTCTGCTTTTTTTTGATTATGGATTCTTTTCATTGAATTTATTAGTGCCATATTTATCCACTTTTTTTATTATTGATTTTAACTAAAATTGAAATCTTATACCGGTATTGATGCTATGCACACTTAACTTGGCTATCATCCGATCATTATCATCATCAGGTTTTGTAATAACTTTACCTAAATTATAATATTTATAATTTACTACCTCCAAAAACACCTTATCATTTAATTTGTATGCAATTCCAGCTCCTACATTATACGCAAACTTATTGTAAGAATCGCTTTTATTCGTAATACCTCTTTCATCCCCCTCACCATCTTGCTTTGTCGTTAGATTAAGATCACCTGATTTATTTCTGGAATACCCAATACCCAAACTTATATATGGTGTAAACTTTTCAAATGTATTGACATCAAAATAAAGATTAGCAAACAAAGCACTAGCACTAATTTTTTGATCAAAATAAAAATGTGCTGTTTTATTGTCCTTATCTGTTGCAGAAAGATATGGCTTGAATTTAAATTTATGAAAACGATTCAATGCCAATTCTGCACGTATATTATCGTTGAATTTATACCCCAATGCCAACCCAAAAATCCGAGAATTTTTCGGTTTTTCAGAAGGCAAATAAGTACCCTCATCAATCTTGTAATGACTACCTATCTTATTAGCAATACCCACACCATAGCTTGTACCTATATACACCCCGCTGTTTGCAGGATCTATTGTTTTGCAACTTGCCACAGATGGTAAAAACAGCATAGTTGCAACACTCAATGCGAGTATATTTAATGATAATCTGTTACTCTTTCTCATAACATTCCCCTAAAAGTTATATTACTACATTAATTAGATGCTTATGAAACATTGTTATGAGACAAAAAACGTTTGTTTATCTTAAACAACTTTTATGTATAATACACATTATACAACTAAATGCAAGCTTTTTTTACTTTTGAGTTATCAACTAAAGAGAGATGAAGCGATATGCTTATGGATAAAGAACAGAATTTAATTCTTAGATGTTAAACTATTTTCGGTGTTTGGTATTAATTCCTAATACTGATATAAGAGCTTTGTCTCAAGTTATTTACAAAATTTCTTAGATTGATCATTAATTTTTTATTATAAAGAATATTTTCCACTTCTGCTTCACTTAATTGTTCTTGAATCTCTTTACCTTGTTTTATATCAGCCAATCTTACCACTATAACGCTGTCATCTAACTCAATAGGGTGGGTCACATATCCTGTTTTAAACTTTTCTAATTTTCCTTTTAGTGCATCAACAATTGGCTTTGATAATTGATTGAATTTGATAGAACCGACAAATCCACCACTAGAAGCAGAGTGACTTTGTGAGAACTGCTTTGCAACACTTTCAAAAGAAACACCCTTTTGGAGTTGAGAGTATAAATTATTTATCAATTGTGACATATCTTTTTGATTTACCAAATGTTTGTATAGAACAATTTTGTATATCTTAACCTTAGTATTGCCATCAATAGTAGAGGAAGCAACATTTTGGGATATAGTTTTTATATTATCAATTACTTCTTGTCTTGATACTTCGGTTTCTGGTTTAATCTGTCCTTCTATAAATCTTTTCAATAACAGTTGTGCTTCAATCTGCTTCATAAACTCTTTTTGATTGATTTTATAATACATAATCAATTGAGCAAGATTTGCAAATCCGTTATTCTTTGCCACCTCATCTGCATGTAGCTTAACTTGTTGCTTAGGAATATAAATATTATTTCTCTTTGCTATTTGAAAAAGTAATTTTTCATCAATCAGTGTCTGAAGTATTTGTTGCTTGGAATAATTTGAAATTTTTGTTTTATTTACTGCTTCAGTCAAACTCACACTATTTTCCAGATCGTATGATGTAATAACATCGTCATTGACATATGCTATAATGCCATCCTGATAAGCATAAGATACGAAGTAAGTAAAAAATATAAGCATTAAAGTTGAAAATAACCTAAATAATGTAAGCATGCTAGCTTCAAATTTCCTAGTTAAAAAGAGGCTCTATCGTTAAATATGTCGTTACTGAAGATTTCAAGCCTCTAGGTTTAGAGTAATCTCTTTCTACACCAAAATTAACATTTAAACAATCCTCTTTATAAAATAACCCCACTTCATTATTTACCCATTTCTTTTTTGGCGATTGCCCTGATTTTCTTTCAATTAATGAACCTAACTTCCTTTTTGCTCGGGTTTTTATCCCCCAATTTTTATAAAAATTGTATTGCAATGCTACACCTACCTCCTGATTATATCCATTGTACTCTTCATTGATATACTTTTTACCAATGAAAATGTGATTTAAATTGATCTTAAAATTCTTATAATTTGCATCTACATCAAATTCATTCTTTATTAAGTTCAGGTGGTTAGGATTTAAACTAAAATTATTTACAAAAGACATTTTGTCACCAAACTGCATATACATTTTCCCTACCATCGCTGTTTTTTGGGTTTTTAGTTTATTATTCCAAATATATGAAGCATTGTCGCCTGCTGACTTTTGTGGCTGATTTAATTTATAACTTTGTCCCAAAATGATTCCGTAAATATTATCATCTGCATAGTAATTTGTTCTAAGCCCATAGTTGACCCTAGACCCTAAACCTGGGGTATCTTTGCTAGTAAAAAAGTTTGAAGAAAACATATTGATTATGTTGATACTCTGATCCCGACTGTCTTTATTGAAAAAGTCTTTTGTTTTTAATAAATTATAAGTGAAATTTACAATGGGTTCTAAAATAACATTTTTATTTTTCATTTGTTTGATAAATGGCCATTTCCAATCAACAAACAGTTTTCCAAGGGTTCTATCCTTATTCCTAGTATTTTTTGTAGACTTGCTTATATCATGATAATCATATCTGAATGCTGGATTGACATTCAATATCTGCCCTAAGGGAAGGTGTATGTCACTCAGTATGTCTAGCTGAAGAGTCCCTCTTTTATAGCTAATATCCTCTTTTTTTCTTAAGTTTAATAAATCAGAGGAAAAAATCACTTTGGAATTAAATGGTAACCTAACAGGAAGCTTGTTGTAAGTTCTAATCCAAGGCAAGATATAAGAAGTAGTATTATTCTTTTTAGTATACATTTCTTCTCGTAAATCTTGGAACGAGAGTGTATCTAACATTAGCAATTGATCTTTTTTTTCCCTTCTTGCGGATATTTTGCTCAATAGCACATCATCCTTGGTTATATTATACTTTTCTGTAAATTTTTTCGTGTTGTCAAATACCTTTTGCAATTGATAGTCCAGAAAATAATTATTTTTAAATTTAAAATTACCTTCAGACTTGAACAATCCCTTCAAAGTTTTCCCTGCAATTTTATCGCTTCGAGAATTTGTCTTGTCAGTATAAATGAATAATCCATCTATGTCGTACAGTCCATATCTCGTCAAATGACGAAAATGTAATCTATTAAGTATACCTTCTTTATCGCTAAAAGTAGGAGTATAAATTAAATCCATATACGGAAGAAGATTAAAGTAATATGGAACTGAAACCTGTACTCCTAATACATTTGACTTCTTAATTTTAGGGTGCAGAAATCCACTTCTTCTACCTGCACGTGGAGTTGGCATAACAAAATACGGGAAGTAAAAAATAGGTACACCAAAAAGCTCTATTCTACTATGCCTATACTCTATTTTTTCCTCCTTTTGATTTATCAAAGCTTCTTTTGCTCTAATCTGCCATAAAGGTGTATATGGGATAGGATTATCCTTACAAACTTTACATGTAGAAAATACTAATCTTCGAACCAAAAAGTTTTTTTTATCCAGCATTTGGGCAAAATCTGACGATAATAAACCCTTTTGCGATAAACGTGCTTTAAATCTTATTATTATGCCGGTATTTTTCTTGCGGTTAAAAAAAGCTTTTTTTCCAAATAGAACATTTTTATTATCGTTTCTAAATGC
>CAZJPD010000015.1:13482-24314 GCA_964547795.1 uncultured Candidatus Midichloriaceae bacterium
ATGCTAAATTGCCTATCGCATATAGGTACTGGTTATTTTTGTCATACACTACTTTATCTGTAACTAGCTGTAGGTCTTTTTGTTGTATATACACATTCCCTCTAGCACTCACCAACTCTTCCTTTTTATTATAGATTAGTTTATCAGCTTCAATTACAATCTCTTCACCACTTGCTTTTCTCTCTAACTCAGCAGAAATACAAACTGAATAACAAAGTAAAAAAACTATAATAAGAAGATATTTATAACCAGTGGACATAAAATTTTATTGGTTCATCTAAAAACTACGTTATTCTTAAAAGAAGAAAACATGTATATCTAACTAAAAACTACTATTTTGTAAATTGTTGTATAGCAAGTGTCTGAAATAATTGAGCTAAAAAAATTACTTAAAGCATATAAAATTACTCCAGCTAAAAAGTTTGGACAAAATTTTTTAATAAATCACGATGTTATTCATAGGATAGCCAGGTCTTTGAGTAATATCAAGGATAGTGATATTATAGAGGTAGGTCCTGGTATTGGAGTTTTAACAAATGCTTTACTTAAAAAAGATTTGAAGTCATTGACAGCAATTGAAGTGGATAAAAAATTCCTGCCAATACTGGAAAAAATTAAAAATCAAACAAGCAAAGTTTTTCATATAATAAATGCGGATGCTCTTAAGATTGTAGAAGAGGATGTGGTGAGCGGACGCTATAAAATAGTAGCTAACTTACCTTATAATATAGGAGCATTGCTTTTGATAAAATGGCTTAAAAAAATAGATTCGATTGATGAGATTATAGTTATGCTCCAAAAAGAAGTAGCAGACAGGGTTCTGGCAAATGTTGCAACATCAGATTATGGCAGGCTCAGCGTGCTAGCACAATATGCTTGTAATTGCGAAAGGTTATTTGATGTAGAGCCAGAAAATTTTTTCCCTATACCCAAAGTATATTCATCTGTAATAAAATTAACGCCAAAATTTCCAAGAGTAGAGCTAGCAAATATAGAAAAAATGGAAAAAGTGTGCAAAGTAGCATTTAATTTTAGAAGAAAAAAAGTAAAAAAAAGCCTGGAACAGGTTTTCTTAAATCCCAAAATTGAGTTGGAAAAGATAGAAATAGATTATAATAAAAGACCAGAGGAATTAACTATAGATGAATTTTATAAAATATCTTGTATACTGTAGTAAAATAGATTGGTGATTTATATGTGATGGAATATTCATTGATTAATACAATAGAATTTTGGTACTTGTTGGGAGCAGTTTTGGTGATAGTACAAATGCTTATGGGTGGAACTATGTTGATATTTTTTGCGGGGATTGCTGCATTTAGTATTGCCCTTAGCATGAAATTTGAACTGATTGCATTGGATTCTCCAATCAAGCAGGTTGGAGCATTTTTTGGGTTCTCGTGCCTTTGGTCTATTATTTTATGGAAGCCAGTAGGCTACCTGATGAATCTGGGGAAGAAAAAAAGGTAGTTTCGGCACTGTCTAAAAAAGGTAAAAAAAAGAGACAATTTATCATAAATTATTTTTCACATTTGGTATTAGATGAAATTATTGGTTATAGCCTTATACTTCTCCATGATTATAATAATTGGAGTTATTGCCTCAAAGAGAATAAAATCCTCCAAAGATTTTGTTTTAGGTAGCAGGAAATTCAATGCGATCACAACAGCACTTGGAGTAGGAGCAGCAGATATGAGTGGATGGCTCATGATGGGTCTGCCAGGTGTTGTTTATATATACGGAGTTAGTGAGATATGGCTTCCAATCGGATTGTCTATTGGGGCATTTCTGAATTGGAAATTTGTGGCAAGAAGGCTCAGGGTAGATACTCAAAAATACAAAAATGCGATGACTATACCGAGTTACCTTGCCAATAAATTCAGCGACACATCGAATACTATAGGTCTAATTAGTGCAGTCATGACCTCAATATTTTTCATTATTTACATTGCATCTGCCCTAGTGGCATTATCATTGCTACTTAATACTTTTACAAACTTTGAATACCTTCATTGCTTATTATTTAGTGCCATTTTTGTTTTTGTATATACTTCAGTAGGCGGGTTCATAGCAATAAATTGGGTGGATGTAATCCAGGGTTCGTTGATGCTATTTACTCTTCTTATTGTACCAATAGCTATTGCAAGCAATCAGGGTAGTATTTCAAGTGCCTATAGTAAGTTTCAAACATTAGATATAAATATTAGCAATCCTTTTGCAAACCTTGATACCATTACTATTTTTTCATTATTAAGCTGGGGATTAGGCTATTTTGGTCAACCACATATATTAGTGCGATTTATGGCAATAAAACAGTCAAGAATTTTAAAATCAGCTCAAAATATCTGTATGAGCTGGATGATTATATCGCTTATTGGAGCTTTTTGCGTAGGTTTATTTAGCAAGCTTTTATTCAACTCAAGCAGTGTAAAAGTCAATCCAGAAACAATATTTTTACTATCAGCAGATAAGCTTTTTCCAGAATGGTTTGCAGGAATCGTTTTAGCAGCGGTACTTTCGGCAATTATGAGTACTGTTTCAGCTCAGCTACATGCTATAGCTTGTTCTTTAACGGAGGATAGCACATCACCCTATGTACTCACTTTAGGTAAGATATGGTATACTAGACTCGTCATGTTATTGGTAATTATTACAGCTACAGTTTTTGCATATAATCCTGAAAATACAGTGCTTAGTTTGGTTTCTTTTGCATGGGCTGGTTTAGGGAGTACATTTGGTCCAGTAATATTGTTTTCACTTTATTCGCATAAAATGACAAAACAAAGTATATTATATGGAATGTTAATTGGTGGATTGACAGTTTTGATTTGGCATTTTTTAAAAAAATTTGGTGGCATATTTGAATTGTATGAGATTATTCCAGGCTTTCTTCTTGCAAGCATAACAATCGCTATTAAAGGAACATCTAAAAATATAAAATTTTACAAAACTAGCCAAAAATCCATATAAAGGTATGGGCTTTATAAAGAAAAATTTTCCTTCAAAAATTCATTTTTAGGTAGCCTCACTTAAATTCCTTTTTAATTTTTTCTACTATCAACTTCATATTCATACTGAAAGAACCCTTTATTAATATTGTATCGCTATTTTGTATATAATTAGCAATAATATCTGCCATTTCTTCTGCATTCTTTGTAAAAGCTCCTTTAACACTATGGCAAGCTTTATCATATAATTGTTTCATTAAGCTTCCCACACAGAATATCTTATCAACACCTTCTAAATTAATACTTTGATGAAATCTTATTTCTTTTTTTCCCAACTCTTTCATATCACCAAGTATCGCTATTGCACGTGAATTTTCCTTCTTACGAGAAGTTAAATTTTTGATAGAAGCTGCAACAGCAACAGGACTGGCATTATATGATTCATCAATCAAGGTAATGTTATGAGATAACTTTGTAATTTCGCCTCTTCCCGTAAAAGGCATAAATTTTTCCAAAGCCTTTTGGGTAACTGTCAAGTTTGCATTCAACAAACTAACACAAGCAAAAACAGCTAAAGAGTTGTTTATGAGGTGCTTTCCAATATCCTTGCTAAATTTTTGCTGTATGTTTTTGCCTAAGCAATTTATATCCACAAGTTGATCACCATTTGCTAAACGTTCAGTTTTGACGATATAGCAATCGGCTTGTATGTTGTTTCCAACAGCAATTATTTGCACACCATTTTTATCTGCCTGTTGACGTAAAATATCGCTGTGTATATGACTTATATTTATTATACCAAAGCTAGGGAGTTTCATATTTTCGAATACCTCAGCCTTAGCGTAAGCAATTTCTGTTATCGAATTGAAAAATTCTAAATGAACAGCCTCCACATTAGTGATAATAGCAATGTTTGGCTGTGCAATCTTGCTTAAACTTCTTATTTCTCCAACACTGCTCATCCCTAACTCTAAAATACAAAATTCGGTGTCAACGGGCGTGCGTATTAGAGATAATGGCAGTCCATAATGGTTATTGAGATTTCTGGAAGATGCATGTGTTTTTCCACATGCAGATAATGTTGATCTCAGCATCTCTTTAGTAGTAGTTTTTCCGAGACTACCTGTAATGCAGATAACCTTTCCCTTAAGAGAATTTCTGCGATATTTTGCTAGGCTGTTTAAAGCATCTGCAACATTTTCAACCAAAATTATTTTGTTCCTGTTATTTTCTTTTATTTTATCTATCTCATCAACAATACATAAACTTGCTCCTTTTTCTATCGCCTCATCAGAAAAAGCATTCCCATCAAAGTTATTCCCTTTGAGTGCAAGAAAAATATCCCCTGTCTCGATAGTTCTTGTATCGATTGATGCTCCAGTGATATTACCCAAGTCTTGATCAATTTTCTGTTTAAGTGCATCAGCTAATTCAGCTTTATTCCATAAAATTTGTTTCGTCATAACTCATTTTGCTTAATCTCTTTCTCATAGCAGAACTTGGAATTTTTAGGACTTCTCTATATTTTGTTACAGTCCTACGGGATATTACAATATCATGACCTTCTCGCAATATTTTGCTGATTGCTTCATCAGATAAAATATTGCCTTTTTGTTTGTTTGCAACAAGATTTTTGATCCTGTTTTTAACCGCTGTACTTGAGTGGTGATTGTCCATAAGCTCTGCGTTAATCTTAGATGAAAAGAAAAATTTTATCTCTAATACACCATGGGGAGTATCCATATATTTGTTACAGATTCTACTTATTGTACTAACGTTCACACCTAACTTATTAGCAATATCAGTAGTAACTAATGGTTTGAGATAACCTACCCCATTTACAAAAAACTCATACTGATATTCAAGAATTTTTTCCGCTACATTCAGCAATAGCCTTTTCCTTTTTGCAATAGCATTGACAATTTCCAAAGCACTTCTTTTGTTTCTAGAGTAAAAAGCATTTTCCCTATTGTTTAAATTACTACCTTTCGTATTGATATAACATTTTTGAAAAAAACATTTTGGTATTGCTGCATCATTCAATATTGGATAAAAGCCACATTCCCTATTACCCTTTATAATGATTTCAGGAACAGCAATTTGAGTATATGTAGTATGGAAACCTCGTCCAGGTTTAGGATTGAGCTTTTTAAGTTGGGCAATCATTTTTCTTAAATTATCACAAGTAGTGCTACAGATTTTTTGCAGGGTTTTGAAGTCTAAATTGGCTAACATCTTCAAGTTGTCTAATAAAATTTTAAATTTCTGTGTATAAATTCCCTACTCTATTGCTTAAAAAGTTAGATATTCCTTCAGGTTTTCTGCATAAACGCCACTAGGGTCAAAATTTTTTAATTTATCTATAATAGAATAAACCTCTTTGACATTAACTTTAAGTTCCTTAGCAATATTATTTTTATTTTCCTTTAAATAGCCGTTCTCATCAACCATATCAGTTATATAATATGCTATGAATTTTTCCTTGTTGTCATGAAAAGTAAGATCAATCTGAGAGATTAAGTGTTGTTTTAATGTTGGTGTTTTTTCTGTCAGTTTAGAAAGCAACTCATCCTGATCAAATTCATTATCTGCTGTATATGAGGTATAGGAATTGCTTATGTGTGGAATACCTGATATATCATCATTATCTATCTCAATAAATGGATTTTCCAGGCTCTCTGCCTCTATGAACTTTCTTAAATCAATAGTCGGCATGCTCAAAATATTGATAGACTGCTGCATGGTTTTAGACAAAACCAATTTCTGTGATAACTTCTGGCTTTGTCGTAACATGTCTATCATGCCATAATGCAATGTCTTTACAGTAGTGTACAGGGTTATATATTTACTTCAAAGTAAGAATTGCTTGGGATGTGAATAATACTTATTTTTATATTAAAATCCTCCTGAAGAGCAGGCGAAAAAAAACCTGAAAATAACCAATAATAATGATTTTTGTCCGTAGACAATATTACGGGAGTTGAAAAAATAATTTCACCAGGAACTTGGTGGACATGCTCTTTTGGTTTAATTTTACTCCAAATTTCTTTCGTCAATCTTGTGACATAAAAATTGTTAGTATTAATGCTTATTTTATACCTCTTGTCCCAAATATTGTCTCCTTTTAAAAGCTTTTTTATAGGCTCTATAAATCTTGGTTCTTTATAAAAATATATCATTTCTTTGTGAAGGATTATCTTGCATTTAGATAGTGTGAATTTTTGCTTTTTACTGTGTTGTAGATTTTCCAAAAGAAATTCCAAACTACTCAATCTAATAGGATAAAGGAAAGGGTCATTATGTATATATTTAATAATTTTATTAATTATCCTTAATTTCATTTCTTCATCTAAAGCTAAAAAATTAGAATTTTTAATAGATACATAGCCAAATTCCCCTAGGGTGCAATATTTTTTAAATGTTTTGTTTGTATGAGAGTCAAGGAAATTTCTCGCCCTTCTGGCGTTTTTCGCCAATAGGTTTAGCCTATTCGTTACGTTGCTATTGTAGTCAAATTGTTGTAGCAATTGGCGTACTTTTACCCTATCAAAATCAGCATTCAAATTGGATCGATCCTCAAACCAGGTTATCTTTTCCATTTTTAAGAAATCCATAATTTGAAGTTTTCGAAAATTAAGAAATGGTTTAATGATGGTTATTCCATGCATTTCACTACGAATATCAATACCAGCTATTCCATCGATACCACTTCCTCTTAAGATTCTCAGCATCACTGTTTCTGCCTGATCATCATAATTATGAGCAACAAATAAATGTTTTATCCTATTTTTTGTACAATAATTGCAAAGTAATTCATATCTTGCTTCTCTAGCTTTTTTTTGAATATTGCTTTTTATAATAGGGTGTTCCCAGGTTAGAACCATGTGTTCTATGCCATACTTTTTCATGTATCTTGAGATGTCTTTTGTTTCTTGAGTAGATTCTTTTCGTAATCTATGGTCTACAGTAATCGCCACTAGCTCTATATTGTTTGATTTACAAAATTCACTTAGTAAAAGGGTTAAGCATATGCTGTCTGCCCCACCTGAAATAGCAACAGCAAATTTTTTGATTCCCGTCATATCTACTATGCTAAGTAGAATTTGTTGAAAATCAGAAAAGGTTACTTTCATCTAATACCAAATACTAGAAATAACTTAACATCCAGGAATTAGCTGTCTTCCTTTATCCCCTTTAATTTCTGCAATTCAGGAGAGGTCAATTTATGAGGAATGATATTATCAACTAACCCTAAGATATAGAGCTGTTTATTAAATTTAATGGTCTCTATGGTGTCGTAGATTTTATTATAATTATTTAATCTTGCAATTGTGGTAGCATCATTATTATATTTATTCTTTATGGTAATATCCGCTCCTGCACCCAATAAGTAGTTTACTAATTTATGATGTCTATACCTTACAGCAAGTATTAATGGAGTATCCCCATCTTGATTTTTTGTGTTAATATCAGCTTTATTTTGAAGCGAATAAACAACTCCCCTTAATGAACCTAAAACACAAAAATCAAGTAGTGCATCATTGGCATTTTTCCTTGTCTCATAGATATCATTTATTACTATGCTTAAATAGTCTTTTGAAACATAATCGTAAAAAGTTTTATAATGTTGATCTTTTGCAAAAATATCAGCTCCCGATTGCAAGAGAATCTTCAGAATTTTCAGCCTGTTTAGTATTGTAGCCAAATGCAGAGCAGACATTTGATTTGTTCCTTTAATACTAGGGTTAGCTCCTTTAACCAACAAATATCTTAAAGCATCTATTTTATTGTCCTTAACAGCATACATTAATGGAGTATACTTATTGTTTTTATCTTGAGCATTGATATTAGCCCCTCTTTGTAAAAGAGTCTTGATAGCTCCAATATTTTCTTCATTTACTGCTATGAATAATAGCATGGACAGTTCTTCTTGCATCATAAATTTAGGCAAATGCGTGTTTTTGCCTTTGTTTTGTTGTTCAATTAAAAATTTTGGTGGAGTTTCATCGTAGTTGTATATTTCACGTTTATAGTATGCCCTTTCATCAAAATCTTGATTATTGATTTTTTCTTCTGGAGCAACAAAGTAAGTTTTTTTTGTCTCAGGAGAGGACTTTTTTGTAACAATTACATGCTTCTTAACATTTTTTTTCTCCGATTTAACTTTTTGTTTCGATTTTGAAGATGGAAGAGATTTTGGTGCATTTGATACCTTAGGTTTAACAGGAAGTTTTGGTATTTCTAATACCCTTGGTTTAGCAGGAATTTGAAGTTCTGACATTTTTGACACCTTAGACTTAACAGGAACTTTGGGTGCATCTGGTACTTTAGACTTAATAGGAGGGTTTGGTGTTTCTAGTGCCTTAGGCTTAACAATAGATGGAGGAAGTTCTGTTTTTTTTGGAGTATTTGGAAAAGGAGGCTGTAGGTTGTTTTGTTTTATATCGATACCTAAGCTTTTTGCCTTTTCAATAAAATCACTTGAAAACCCTGCATCACTTTTAACCTCAAATGAAACAACCTGTAGTGTCAAAAATACTAAAATGGTAACAGTCTTTTTATCCATTTTTTGGAGTGATTTTTCTGATTTCTTTATCTACTGCTTGCTTCACAATATTTGGCAAATTTTTATCAAGCCATTCTTTTAATTCCGCTTCCAAAACTTTTATCATTAACGCTTCAGTAGTCATATTTTTGTCTGAGGTATTTAATGTAATTTGATTTTTTTCTTTACCTTTAGTTGGCTTCGAATCATGTTCATCTACTATCTCTGTAAGATCGAGAGTATCGAAGTTTACACTTTTCAGTTTATTGTCAATTAAATAATTCTTGATCTCATACAATTCTTTCATAATTTTTTTATCATTAGACAAGATACCCCCCCCCTCTACAACTTATATTATCATAATTTATTAACAGCATTGTTGTTTTTAGTCTAGCTTATTATAAGTTATTTCCTCCCCTGGATTAGATTGCGTAACTTCAGGCTCTATTCGACTATAAGGTACAAAGGGCGTGATAATTTCTTCAATAGGTATTTGTTTTTCTCTTTTACTTTTTCTATGTAAAAATATCGTCAATAATGATAAAAAGGTAGTAAGCATTAAGTATGCTACCGGATATCCGTAAGAACCTATAGTTTTTATGAAAAAAGAGTTATATACAGGGCCTATAATAGAACCAATCCCATATGCAATACTCACACCTTCTGCTCCACGTATAATTTCTGATTTTTTTAAGTTATCACACACTAAATTTATACTTATTGGATAAACTGCAAAAGAAAACATGCCAATAATTATGGTGATGACGATTAATAAGTGAAAATTGATTAGTCGGTGATATTCAAGAAATGCAAAAACAGCGAGTAAAATGCTGAACGTGGCATTTATTGCTATTTGTATCTTTTGCCTATCCATTTTATCAGATAAAACCCCCAAGGGATACTGTATTAACATCCCAGCTAAAAAGGTTATAGCAAAAACTACAGCCACTAATTCAGTGCTATCCACGATTTCTTTAATGTAAAGTGGAAATATAGAAAATATTGCAGATATAAAAATACCAGAAATAAGGCAACCTATGAATCCTGATGGTGAGGCATTATAGATTTTTTTAAGTTCGATCATATCATGTTCTTCAAGGAGTGGAGGTGTTACAGGAAAACTTGATAACGGTATTATTGAAGCAGTAACTAACACGGTAGATATACAGAACGGAATAATGGTGTTAATAGTGTTTTCTACTAGAAAGAATTGTCCTAGAGAATATGCCCCATATATGACTACCATATATATTGATAAAGTTTTACCTCTAGTACCTTCTGAAGAGGCACATAATATCCAGCTTTCTATAATTACATATAATCCAGCAAGGCAAAATCCCTGTATAAATCTACAAAAAAACAAAACATATATATTAGTATCCATTCCAGGTATTATTGTCGTAATAGCCATTACTGAGGCAAGAGTTGTAAATGATTTTACATAACCTACTAATTTAATGAGTCGAGAAACCTTTAAAGAGCCTACTAGCATACCTGTAAAATATATAGCTGCTGTAATACCTATTAGTAATGAGGATTTCCCATCGTATTTGAGTTTTAATGAAATTAGCGTATTCATCAGGGCACATCCAGCTACCAAAAATCCAGTACTTAGAAGTAATAAACCTATTGATAAAAAAACTCCCTTGAATCTATCACAACTGATCATACTTTTTTACCCCAAACACCCCGTGTAATTGTAGTACAACACAATTAGGTCTATATAGTTATAGAACTTTTAATTAAATGAATATCCTTAATAAGATTATGGTTTTTAGCAAATAGAACATTAAGTTTATTCAAATAATACAAAATTGTAGCATGGTTTCTACCGCCAAGCTTTTCCCCAATGGATTTAAGACTATCTGTAGTTAGTTCTTTAGCAAGATATGCAACAACTTGCCTTCCCAAAACCAATTTTTGTGCTCTCTTTTTAGATAAAATATCTGCCTTGGATATTCTATAAAATTTAGATACAGCATTTATTATGCTAACCACTGTTATCTTTTTTACAGAACTTCTCATATAGCTTTGTATATAGGCATATATATTTTCTAAAGAAGCCTCTTTTGAAGAAATTAATAAATATGTGGTTAAGTTATTTAAAGCCGCTTCTAACTCTCTTACATTTGTTGTTATTTTCTCTGCTATCAGATTTAGAATCTTGGTATCAAATTTTATGCTGTTTTTTGCATTATAAAATTCTAAAATTTTAAAACGTAAAAGGTAATCAAATACTTTAATATGTATTGTATTACTTGAGATTAATAACGATTTTGTACGCCCATCTTGTAACTCTAGCATATAAGGTGGTAAGCTAGATGCAATCATTATAGTTT
>CAZJPD010000016.1:0-22817 GCA_964547795.1 uncultured Candidatus Midichloriaceae bacterium
TTAATTTACTTATAGTCAGCATTTTCTTGGCTGTTTTTTTATATATGGAAAGAGATTTTCTGGTTAAGCAACACTATACAATTGAGGCTTTTTATAAAGTATTTGATTATCACAATATAGATGGACTTGAGTTGAAGATTATGAAACCAGAAAGATTGAAGTATTCTAGCAGTGATGATGGTAAAAAGATACAGTACAAAATACCCATAAAGATTATTAATCATACCGATAAAACAAAATTTCTACAGGTTATCAAGATAATAGGTCATGACGCAAATTGTAATCAAGTTATCAACTTATTTGTTAATATAAGAAAAAATATCGTTCCACATTCTGAATTAAAAATAAATTTAAGAACTGAAGAAATGATTGAGGAGGTGGATTTTATAATTGCAAAAATGGGAAATATTCACGATTTGAGAAATTTTGGCTCTGATTCAAAATTTTGTTGAAATCAGGGAAATATGGGGACATCTAAAATAAAGGTGGTTTCTAAATCAGGATAGGTGATAGACTTATATCAATGATTAGCCAAGAATTTTCTATTTAAAAAGCTGATAACTACAAACATCAGTGTAACAAATAACAAATAATATGCAGGAGCAATGCTCCCTATTTTCATTACTAAGAACGTAGAAATCACAGGAGCTGTTCCACCAAAAAAGGCATTTCCTAAATTCCAAGCTAAAGCTATGCCTGAGTATCTTAATTCTGGATTGAAAAATTTTATCGCAAAAGGGTAATATGGAGCTACAACAGAAGCTACTAGAGTCCCTAATAATGCAATACCATATAAAATATACCATATACTATCCATATTATTAATTATTAAGTTAAAAATGGGGAAGATACTCAGGATAAAAATAAATATCACAGAATAAATATATTTCTTATAACCAATTCTATCAGCCAAACAGCCAAACATGGGCAAAGTAATAATTAATATTATCAGTGCAAATAAAACTATATAAAGAGCTGTTTCCTTAGAAAATCCAATTATTTCAGAAAAATAAACGTTAAAAAATCCTCGAATCATATATGTGCTTGCAGTAGCGACACCAGCAAATGATCCAATAATTAATACACTTTGCCATTTTTCTTTTAAAACTCTTTGTATAGGAAATTTTGCTAATTTTCTTTTTTTTATCCTTATATTTTTAAATACTGAGGTTTCTTTGGTTTTATATCGTATGAATAAGCCTATAAATCCCATCATCCCACCTAAAAAGAAACTATATCGCCAACTAAAATCGTCAATTCCAATAAAATAGTCAATACCAATCCCTACTAATATAGCAAGAAGAGTTCCGGCAATACTTGAAGCCATGATAATACTTCCTATCAAACCCACCTTTTTATATTCAAAATGTTCAATAATAAATATTGCTGAGCCCGCTCCTTCTCCACCTATGCACAATCCCTGGAACATCCTGATTATAGTGAGAAGGATAGGAGCTAGTATGCCAATTTGACTATATGAAGGTAATAAGCCAATAAGCCATGTAGATACTCCCATCCCCATTATTACTGTTATTAAAGCCTTCTTTCTGCCTATTTGGTCGCCTATATGACCAAAAAAAATACCTCCTAGAGGTCGCATAAAAAATCCAATCGCAAAAATAGCAAATGAAAATATTAGCTGAATATATTCATCAAAATTTGAAAAGAACAACCTCGCTATGACTCCCGCAAAAACTGCATATATGCCAAAATCATAATATTCAACAATGTTGCCAATGACTGCAGAACCTATAATCCTTTTTTTCTCCATATACTGTAAATCATTTTTCCAAGTGGAGGTTATGTTAATACATTTGATAAAAGCAACCTTTTTGATAATAGCAATGTATATCAAAAAATTTTTTGAAGTACTGTAAAATTTTCCCTAAAATAAAAGAATGGACTTCCATACTTTTTATTTTTCAACTATAGTTAAGGAATCGTTGTGAACTCGGTAAGATTTTAATCTATTTAAAAAACCCATTCCCAACAGTCCCTTACTTAACCTGTCATTACTACTAATTGCAGCAGTAACATCATAAACTACAATATTTCCAATTTTTATATAATTCAACTTGATTGGTGCGTACCACGCAATGCCGTTAGCTGTTGCAACTCTTTTTGTATATGAAAGTTTACTCAAATCAACCCCTAATCTCTTGGCATCATACCTAGTTAAAGCAACATCTGTTGCACCAGTATCTATCAAAAATCTCATATCTACACCATTAACAACCGAATTCACAAAAAAGTGTCCAGTTTGATTTGCTACGACAGTAACTGTATTTTCTCCCTCTTTTACTTCTTCTACAACTACACCAGGAACAACATTGACATACACATCATTAAAGATTTTCTTCATATTATTTTTATATGTATATACTACCAATAATCCACCTATAATCAGTACCCAAATCCCCACATATTTTATTATTTGTTGAAATGATATTTTAGAATTTACAACACTGACTATAACCACGCTTAAGATAATAACCGCATACACGACATTTGGTAATTTCTCGTTGGCAAGCGAAATTGGACCCAAATATTTTCCAAGCAATAGCAATATGATTATGCTGATTAAAGCAATTAAAATAAACCTATTCTTCGCGGTTATTTATAAAATTTA
This sequence comes from uncultured Candidatus Midichloriaceae bacterium, assembly GCA_964547795.1. Lineage (GTDB taxonomy): Bacteria > Pseudomonadota > Alphaproteobacteria > Rickettsiales > Midichloriaceae > CAZJPD01. Next base: position 2,630 of record CAZJPD010000016.1, read on the forward strand.
GAAAACTTGTTTGTATATTATAATAATTCACAGAATATAATTTGTATATTCGTTTTAAAAATTGAGAGATTGGGGTTTTTGTATTTCTTAATATAAACTTTAGCACAAAATATTCCCTATTTTTCCCAAATTATCCCAAAATAATACTATTATACCCCACATAAATATGCTATAGGTACAGATGTAACACTTTTTATTGATGTTTCTGATTAGGTATGGCAAATGGCAGTGCTATTTTTCTTTCAACTTATGAAGGGAAGATAGATGACAAAAACAGGGTATCTATACCTGCAAGCTTCAGAAATATTTTGGAGCATAAGGCAAGTAGAGATATATATGCCTACAGTTCATTTATTAATGAATGTATAGAAGTATGTACCTTTGAAAGAATCGATAAATTGCAAACTTTTCTGGAAAATATGGAGTTATTTTCCAGTAAAAGGGATGCGATTGCAACAGCGGTACTGGCAGATTGTGAACCTATGCAGATGGATTCCAAAGGAAGAGTTTCATTGCCGGAAAGATTGGTGAATTTTGCTAAATTTGATAAAAAAGTCTTTTTTGTAGGGAAAGGAGCAACTTTTGAAATATGGGATCAAGAGAAGTTCACCACGTACTATAAAAAAGCAAGGGAAATAGCCAAAGAAACCTCATTTTTATAAAAAATATGCAAGTCAATAATCTAAAAAAAGATCACATCCCTGTTTTACTACGAGAAGTGCTTGATATGGTAAATCCTCAAGATAATAAGGTTTACATTGATGCAACGTTTGGAGCTGGTGGCTATACAAAAGCTATGTTACAAAAAGCAGATTGTACTGTAATAGGTATAGATTGTGATCAGCATACAGAAAATTATGCAAAGCAAATAAAGCAGGATTTTAACGATAGATTTTGCTTTGTTCATGATAATTTTATCAACGTAGATACTGTTTTAAAAAACCTAAATACCTCATTCATTGATGGTATAGTGTTTGATTTGGGTGTTTCATCTATGCAACTGGACAATAAGAGCAGAGGATTTTCATTTAGTGGCGATGCTCCTTTAGATATGAGGATGGATAATCGTTTGCCTATCACTGCAACAAAATTGGTCAACGAACTTCACGAAAAGGAATTAGCGGATTTAATTTACCAGTATAGTGGAGAGAGAAAATCAAGATCAATTGCCAGAAACATAGTTTACTTCAGGCAAAAAGAAAAAATTTCCACAACATCTCAATTGATAGATGTAATGCAAGTTGTGGGAAGAAAATATCGAGATAACATTCATTTCGCCACTAGAACATTTCAAGCATTGAGAATTGCAGTCAATAACGAACTTGAAAATCTAAAAATTATTTTAAGGAAATTACCTGTTTTGCTTACTCTTCAAGGTACGATAAGCGTGGTAACCTTTCATTCGCTTGAGGATAAAATAGTCAAAGAATTTTTTAAAGAAGTGTCTGCAAATAAAGATCATAGCAATTTTGAAAGAGTTAATAAAAAAGTCATTGTTCCATCATGCAAGGAAATTAGAAAAAATCCACGAGCTAGATCAGCTAAACTAAGGGGACTTAGGAGGATAAGATGAAGTTGAATTTTTACTTACTATTTATTTGTTACAGCATCCTTATTTTAGGAAGCGTAATATCGTTATTTACAATAAAATCAAAAGTTATGCAAAAAATGGAAGAATTAAATTGGTTAAATAGTCAAATCTTACAGGAAAAAAATAATGTACTGATATTAAGGGCAGAATTAGCCTACTTAGTAACTCCAGAAAGAATTAACAAGCTACAAGCCAAATATCTGAAATTAAAAAATATAGATAAAAGGCTGTTGGAAAATTTTAAAGGAAAATGACCAATTCTAGGATAATATATATCACTGAAGAATCTCATTGTACTGTACTCAATACGAGCCATAGAAGAGTGCAGGTTGTATTTTTCACAGTCCTAGCATTGCTACTTATTTTGGTACTTAGAATATTTGACCTTTCGGTCTTTAGCTTTGGTGAATTTCAACATAGCACAAACTCAGATTCTCAAAATATACGTATTAGAAATGACATTGTTGACCGAAATGGAATTATATTAGCCTCCACTTTACCTACAGCATCAGCATATATATACCCGAAGCACTTTATACCTACAGATCATTCATTCGCATTGATCTCTAAAAATCTTGGCATCGATATCAAGGAATTAAGAGAAAGAATTGCTAATAACAAGCATTTTGCATGGCTTAAACGGCATATTACACCTAAAGAACAACAGAAATTACATAACCTGGGATTATTAGGAGTATCTTTTATAAAAGATCAAAAACGCATCTATCCACACAAAAATTTATTTTCACATATTATTGGCTTAGTGGATATAGATAATCAGGGAATATCAGGGCTAGAATCTTCATTCGATATGTATTTGCAGGATGATACAAAACAAGCACTTCAAACCACCCTGGATGCAAAAGTTCAATATATAGTTAAGCAAGAACTGAAAGATGCTATCAAGAAAAATGATGCAAAGGGTGGAGTGGCAATTGTTATGGATATACATACTGGAGAATTGCTAAGCTCTGTAAGCTTACCAGACTTTAATCCATACGGTATTGATGCCATAAATACCAGCATGTTGTTTAACAAGGCTACTCTTGGTGTTTATGAAATGGGTTCAGTTCTAAAAGCTCTAACATTGGCTATGGCAATTGATTCAGGAAAAATTGATGTTGATGATTCATTTGACGTTTCAACTCCACTAAAAATAGGTAAGTATAAAATCAAAGACTATAGGGGAAAAGGAGGCATTTTATCCGTACCAGAAATCTTGATGTATTCCTCAAATATAGGGACTGCGAAAATGATACAGGAAGTTGGAATACCAAAACAGAAGGAATACTTTAAAAAATTAGGGTTGCTTTCAAGGATAAATGTAGAAGTACCTGAAATCTCGAACTCAATATATCCCAGTGACTATAGGTGGAAAGAATTAAGGTCTATAACTATGAGTTATGGACATGGAATTTCAATGACCCCCATACATTTAATCCAGGCTTTTTCAGCGATAGTAAATGGTGGGCTTTTCAGAAAAGTAACTTTAATAAAAGGAAAGAATGATAAAATTAAGGGGAAAAAAATGTTTTCGCCTAGAACTTCTTTTTTAATGAGTAAGATTTTGCGTCTTACAGCAAAAAGTGGCTCTGCCAAGCGTGCTAACTTAAACGAATATCTCATTGGAGCAAAAACAGGAACTGCAGAAAAAATAGTCAATGGTAGATATGACAAAAATTTAAATACTACATTGTGTGTTGCATCATTTCCAATGAATGATCCAAAATACGCTATTTTGATATTAGTAGATGAGCCAAAAGGTAATGAAATAAATCATGGGTTTACAACAGGTGGGATGGTAGCAGCACCGGTAATTTCAAACATCGTTCCAAAAATTGCTCCTATACTCAATGTAGCTCCTGTTGATCATAAAGACCCTAAAATCATCAAAGCATTGTATATAAATCATAAACCTATGTATAGGGGCTATGCAAGTGCAACTCCGAGGAGATAATATTTATAACTTACACATGTATGGTAAATACATGAGAAGGCTATCTTTCTGATTGAGTTTTTGATTTTAAACCAAAAATGCTCAATGGGGTTTAAATCAGGTGAATAATTAATTCTTACCTACACTTCTATAGATGTTTAAGAGTGCGGCAAAAAATCCTAGTATACTGAACAGTGAAAGAAAAATTGGCAAAGTTTTCATATATTTATCTGTGTAATATCCCAAAACAGCCCCTACAAGAATTCCAGCAAAAAGTTCGGTAATGATGATTATTGCCAAGTTCTTCTTGTTTTGCCCAACTTTGGGTGGTTTTTTATTAGATTGACGTTCTAACTCCTGAAGTTTTGCTTTTATTTCTTTTTTTTCCATCTATCTCTAAGGAATTATCAACCTATTTATCGATATGCTTTGTTCTACCCAATTCTTCTATTTTTTGAGGGATTATAACCTTTGTTATATCATATAAATTTACATCGCTGTACAAAACGTTATATATATAGCTACATATTGGCATCTTTATGCACAATTTCTCCGCAATATTAAATATGGATTTTGCTGTATAATAGCCTTCAACAGTAGTTGCTTCCAGGTCTGTAGATTGTCCTTTTTTAGCTATATTATAACCAAAACTTGTATTTCTTGATGTTAAGCTATAACAAGTCAACAATAGATCACCTAATCCAGCTAAAGAATAAACTGTTGCCTGCTTACCTCCAAGTGCTTGAACTGCTTTTGTAATTTCCTCCATCGCAAAAATAAGAAGCGAAGAAATAAAATTCTCACCTAAATCCAAACCTTTAGCTATACCAGTAGCAATTGCTATAACATTCTTTATTGCTCCGCAGACTTCAATACCAACAATATCATTAGAAATTTCCGGCTGAAAATAATCCGTTTTAAAGATTTTTTGTAAATACTTTGTAAAAGCTTTATTTGTCGATGCAATCTGAGTTTTTGTTATTTTTTCTAATGCTACTTCTTTTGCAAAATTTGGTCCCGAAAGTACAGCTACATTAGCATTTGGGAAATATTGCTTACATATTTGTGAAGGAAAATTTAAACCATCGCTATCTACACCCTTAGAGCAAAGTACAATGTTGTCAAATTTTTCCGATCTCTTCAAATCACTAAATACAGCATTCAGTGATTTAATAGGGGTAACTATTACCACAGTCTTGACACCCTGAACATCATTATAGTTATTAATAGCCTTGACATTATGAGGTAGTACGATACCAGCAAGCTTTTTGCTATTGGTATTATTGTGATTTATTTCTTTCACAAGATCACTGTCTCTTGTATATAAAATCACATCATCAATATTACATGCTAAGATTTTAGATAAAGCTGTTCCCCACAAGCCAGCTCCTAAAACTAGAATTTTTGTGCAATCAAATCTATTCTTCATTAAAAGAAAAATCCTCAATAATGAAATCTACTTTACTTTGGTCAAAAAAATTAAGTTGTAAATACCCAACTAAGTTGATTTTTTTCCTTGTGCTTTTAAGTAAATGCTTGCCATAATCGGTATTAGCTCCCTTGAATAATATACATTTCAAACTATTTGAAAAAGCATCAGATACATCATCTTTGACAATAAGCATTATATGGTGTTGGGAGATTATCCAAATCTTTATTATTTTTGCACCAATGATAATAAATCTTGGTCTTTCGTTTTCCTGCCCAAATGGTTCTGCTAACTTTAAGTCATAAAAAAATTTAGTATTAATCCCATTTACAGTAATTGGGGCATCTATTTTCAGCATTTTTGCCTGCTTATAAATTTGCTCTATATTATTGTTCCTTGATACTTTTGATAACAGGAAATCGTAAAATTCGTCAATTTTTTCTTCAGCAATTGTAAAACCACCTGCCATAGCATGCCCCCCTCCCTTGATCAAAATACCTCCTTGCTCAGCAAGAGCAATATTTACTCCTATATCAATGCCTTTTATTGATCTTGCAGAACCTTTTCCAATCCCATCATTCAAAGATATGACAAATACGGGTTTTTGATATTTTTCCTTAATTCTACTAGCTAAAATTCCTAAAATTCCTAAATGCCAATTATGCCCTAAAGCAAGTAAAATATTATTTTTTTCATAACAATTCATTTTTATGCTTTCTATAGCTTCCTCATAAGCCAAATTTTCTATAGCTTTTCTTTGCTCATTGTATTTTTGTAAATCCACAGCCATTTGATTTGCTTCTTCATAGGAATCTGTAGAAAGTAATATAACCCCTAAATATCCCTTACCTACTCTACCACCAGCATTTATTATTGGTCCAAATACATAGCCTAAATGGTGAGAATCAGGCTTTTTATCAATTTTTACCAAATCTGCAAGTACACTCAATCCCAAATTCTTTCGTTGTCTTATTAAGTTTAATCCATGCCGAACAAATGCCCTGTTTATACCCGTAAGGGGCATAACATCACACACCGTTCCAAGTGCAACCAAATCAAGATATTTTATTATATCTGGCTCATCTATAGCTTTATCCTCAAAGTAGCCCCCTTTTCCTAGTATACTTCTAACTGCCGTGATGACAAAAAAAACTACACCAACAGCTGCTATATCCCTGTATTGAAAATTTTCGTCTATTCTATTTGGATTAACAATGGCATAAGCATCTGGTAATTTTTCTTGAGCTAAATGATGATCTATTACTATGACATCAGTACCTTGTTCCTGTGCATATTTTATTGGCTCAAAAGCAACCGTTCCACAGTCAACTGTAATAATTAGCTTGTTTCCCTCTTCTACAAGTGTTTTAAATGCTTCAATATTTGGTCCATAACCTTCTGTAAATCTACATGGAATATAAACCTTTGCTTCTAAACCAACAGCACGGAAGAAACGCTTTAATACTGCAGAAGAAGTTGCTCCATCAACATCATAATCTGCATATATTACTATCTTTTCTTTTTGTATTATAGCATCAACAATTCTATTAGCTACCTTTTCCATATCTTTTAACAAAAATGGATTTGGCATTAAATTTTTCATCTTTGGGTATAGAAAATTTTCTACTGCATCAATCTCTTTAATTCCCCTACCTATTAAAATTCTAGCCAGAATATCACTGATATCAAATTTTTGAGTAAACGATAAAACATCTCGTAAATTTTGCTCTACAATTTGCCAGTGAAAACCTCTCAGTGATTTTCCAAATTTATATTCTTTTTTTTCATGCTTCATACATTTCAGTATTTACAAATTTTCAATTTCAGTTGAGAATAACACATAAAGTATTTTAACCAATAAAAAGAAAATATATTGCCTAGATACAAAGTATCTGTTGAGTATGATGGAACGGATTTTTATGGTTGGCAGAGTCAAAAAAATGCAAATACAATACAAGGTGAAATTGAAAGTGTATTATTTAAGTTGAGTCAAGAAAAAATCAAAATATACGGAGCAAGTAGGACTGATAAAGGGGTGCATGCCTATGGACAGGTTGCACATTTTAATATCGAAAAGAATTACGAGCTTTGTGAAATTCAAGGGGCGGTAAATTATTACCTTAAACCGCAGAAGATTTGCATTGTCAAAATTGAAAAAGTCGATGATGATTTTCATGCAAGATTTTCTGCTAAAACCAAACAATATACTTATAAAATCATCAACAGGATAACAGAACCAGCACTTTTGAAAAACAGGGCTTGGCATATAAAAAAAACTTTAGATGTAGATATGATGAAAGAAGCATCAAGTTACCTAATTGGAATACATGATTTTTCAAGCTTTAGGGCAGTAGGATGCCAATCCTCTTCTCCTATAAAAAGCATTGATTCAATATGTATTGATAAAACAAACGACGAAATAAATATAACATTTGTAGCAAAATCATTTTTATATAATCAAATTAGAATTATGGTAGGAAGCTTATCTGATTTTGGAAAAAGCAAATTCTCTCCCTCCTACATGAAAAAAATAATTGAGGCTAAAAATAGAAAATTGGCTGGAGAAACAGCCCCCAGCTGTGGATTATATTTAGATAAGGTTTCTTATGATTCATGACATGATATAAAACTTTTTATAGTCAATTGATATATAAATGATATACCAATGTTTTTTTAGTGAAAATTTGCTTGATAATGAGAAATTAGATTATGGGAAAGTATAAAGTACTAAATGCTGATACATTAGATAGATCAATTCTTAAAAAAGAGTCTATTGATTTAACAATCACCTCTCCACCTTATAATGTTGGAATAGATTATAATAGCAATGACGATTCAATAACTTATCAAGACTATCTTAAATTTACTGAACAATGGCTTGATAATGTCTATTATTGGACTCAAGATACAGGTAGGTTATGCTTAAATATCCCACTGGATAAAAATAAGGGAGGGCAAAAAAGCATTGGTAGCGACATTACAACAATTGCAAAAAAAAGTGGGTTGGCAGTATCATTCAACCATAGTGTGGAATGAGGGGAATATTTCAAGAAGAACTGCTTGGGGTAGCTTTTGCTCTGCTTCTGCTCCTTATGTTATTGCACCAGTTGAATTGATATTAATCTTATACAAAAATGAATGGAAAAGAAAAAGACAAGGAAAAAATGATATCACAAAACAAGAATTCATGGACTGGACAAATGGGCTATGGACTTTTAATGGTGAAAGCAAGAAAAAAATCGGACACCCTGCTCCTTTTCCTAGAGAATTACCAAAGCGTTGTATTAAGCTTTTTAGCTTTGTAGATGATATAGTATTAGACCCTTTTTTAGGAAGTGGTACAACCCTTATAGAAGCTATAAGTAATCATAAGGAAGGTATCGGTATAGAATTAGATGTAGAATACAAGATACTTGCAGAAAAAAGAATTCAAAATAAATGTTTTAGTAAATTGTTTGCAATATGACATTGGAAAAATTAATCAAAGAATAGATCACATGAAGAAAAAAAGAGTATTTTCAGGGATTCAGCCAACTGGGGACATCACCATAGGTAACTATTTGGGAGCAATACAAAACTGGATTAAAATGCAAGATGAGTATGATTGCTTATTTTGCATTGTAGACCTGCATTCACTTACTGCTGATTTTAATCCGACTAAGTTGAACGAAAGCATTCAATACAATATAGCTTTATACATTGCATCTGGTTTAGACCCAAACAAAGTCATAATATTTCAGCAATCTAAGATACAAGAACATGCAGAACTGGCATGGATATTAAGTTGTTTCACTCAGATGGGCTGGCTCAACAGAATGACACAATTTAAAGACAAAGCTGGAAAGAATAGGGAAATAGCAAACCTTGGGCTTTATTCATATCCTGTGTTGATGGCTGCTGATATATTGCTTTATAATACGGATTTAGTGCCAGTTGGCGAAGACCAAAAACAACATGTAGAACTCACTAGAGACATCGCTTTGTCTTTTAATAGAAAAATAGGGTATGATATTTTTACAATACCAGATGTAGTGATTAACAATAAAGTGAAACGTATAATGAGTTTAAAAGATGCCAGTAAAAAAATGAGTAAATCCGATTCATCAGACCTTTCAAGAATCAATATGTCAGATGATGCATACCTGATTAGAAAAAAAATTCGCAAAGCAAAAACCGACGATATAGAGGGAATAACTTATGACATCACAAAAAGACCTGAAATCTCTAACCTCATAAATATATACTGTGGTATTACAGGTACTAGGGTCGAAGAAACACAGTTTGAGAAAATGAATAATGCAACATTTAAGGATATGCTATCTTCTGCTTTAATAGGAAGATTATACCCCATACATGAAAAGGCACTGCAAATATTACAGGATGAAAAATATCTTCAACAAGTAGTCAAAGATGGGATAATGAAAGCTAAAGATATTGCAGAAAAAAATATGATAAACATCAGAAAAATCATCGGGATTACTTAATCATGTCTTTATGTATTATAGATGGCTACAATTTTATCTTTAGAGCATATCATTCCCTTCCCCCATTGATTACTTCAAGTGGTATACCTATTGGTGCTGTATATGGTTTTGTCAATATGCTTGCAAAACTAATAGAGAACAACGACTGTGAAATGCTTGCTATTGCACTGGATAGTGGCAGAAAAACATTTAGAACTGAGTTGTACAAAGAATATAAAGCACATAGAGATGAACCTGATGAAGAATTGAAAATTCAATTTCCAATTATAAGAGAAGCAATAGAAGCCTTTGGCATAAAATCAATTGAAGTTATTGGATTTGAAGCTGATGATATTATTGCTACTTATACAAAGCTTGCTTTAAAAGAAGGTTTTAAGACACGTGTAATAAGTTCAGATAAGGACTTAATTCAATTGATGCAAGATAATGTGGAAATTTATGATCCCTTAAAAAGGAAGTTTATAAATAAAGATAGTGTTCGAGAAAAATATGGTATTAGTCCTAAGCAGATGATTGATTATTTATCTTTAGTAGGGGATTCATCTGATAATATTCCTGGAGTAAGAAAAATTGGACCTAAAACTGCAGCAAAGTTGCTATCCGAATTTAGCAATATGGAAAACATATATAATAATCTCAACCGAGTTGAACCTTTGAGGATAAGGACATTACTTGAGGCTTCAAAAGAAAATGCTTTTTTATCAAAAAAACTGGTAACTTTAAAAGATGACATCACCCTTCCTTACTCCCTTGAGCAATTGAAAGTCAATCAACCTAAACAAGATGTATTGGCAAATTTTCTCAATAAATATGAATTTAAGTCACTGGCTACACAAAAGTCATTACATATATATAAATCAGTGAATAAAACTACGAACTTGGTTATTTCCAAAACAATCACTTTGGATGAGTTAATGGGTTTAAAGCCCAGAATTGAAGAGTATGGAAAGTTTTATTTCCACATCAACAACAATATTCTTTCGTGCTACTTTGGAGAATTTTTGTACGATATTAGTTTAGAAAAGCAATTAACGCTCTTACTATTAGAAGAGGATGGTGATAGTCGAAATGACATCATTGCAATAGTTAAAGCTCTTTCTGATATTTTCCAGGATTCTTCAGTGCAAAAAATATGTATGGATAGAAAACAAATAACTGATATTTGCCCTGAGTATAAGTTTAAAGCTTTTTATGATTTATCATTACTTTATCATACGTTGCACAAGGATAAGCAAAAAATTGATTTGAATACATTGTTAAACCTGTATAACACCGATTACAAAAAACATGATGCCTTCACTATTTTCAATTTATATAAAATTTTGAGACAACAGTTGGTGCATGAACGCAAATTGGAAAATCTGACAGTATCTTAAGAATCAAGAAAGATTAATACTTAAAGGAACTCCAGCTTGGGTTACAATTAGAGGAAAAAATCTTTTATAAATACTAAAAAAGGGCTATTCTACAAATAATGTATTCATCAACGGGGGTTGTTATTATGCCAGGTGAAAAAGAGAGATGCTTTGAGTTAGAAATCCTGGAGCTATTGCCAGAAAATCAAAGACTCAGGGTTGATAAATTACAAAGAGAAATAGCCAAAGTAGATATTGAGATAAAGCAAAACAAAACTCATAAAAAGAACCAGATAGCGACAATTGAGCAAGAATTTACCCTAATTAAAAATAAATTTAAAAAAGAAAAGTCAGACCTTGAGCAAAAATTGAAAAACTTAAAAGGGCAAATTGAGACGGAACAAAAGAAAATAGGCGATCAAATAAAACAAGCAAAAAATATCAAAAAGGGGCAGGTAAAGGAAGCTGAGCAAACATTTACCCAAGCTGAAAGGCAATTTAAAAGACAAAAGGATCAAATAAAGCAAGCAAAAGCTACTAAGGAAAAACAAATAAAAGATGCTGAATTAAAATTTATCCAAGTTAGAGATGAGCTTACAAAGCAAAGAGAGGGGTTTAAACAACAATTAACCAAAAATGAATCTTTGTTTAAGGGGGAAGAAGTAAGGCTTAAGCAAAAATTTACCCCATCTAAAAGTAATTTTGAACAGCAAAAAACAGAGCTTGAACAAGAATTCACAACAACTAAAGATTCGCTTAAAGCAAAAAAATCAAATCTTGAAAAAGAATTAAAAAAGTTAAAGGGACAAGTTAAAGTAAAGGGAGGTTTTCAAGGTGTAAAGAAACAAATTAAAGCAGAGCGACAAAAAGCTTACGAAGGGATAGATAAGACAGTTGAGCAAAGTACAAAAAGAATTAATAAAGATGTAAAAGTAGTCTGTGAAGCTTTGAATGAAGGTTTAAATATTGCTAACACAACAAAAAAGAAAGGAGTTGCTGGGCTTAAAAGCATTTTTACAAACAAAAACGCTTAACCCAAATTCAATAATACAAAGTGAGATTTTGTCTAAAATATTAAGGTCGCAACATTTTTGGTAAACCTTAGATACTGTTAAACCGAAAATTTTTGATTTGATGGTAAAGCATAGAGCAGGTATAGATGAGGAGATAAGGAGAATTGCGGAAAAACCAGATAAAGAAAAGTCAAGTGATGTTGTAGCAAAGTCAGGTGGTATTGCAATAGAATCGACAATGCAGTTGGCACAACTTTTATTACAAAATCAAGAGGCACTAAATGCTTTGAGTGGGCTTTTTTCAGAAGTAGGTCAGGAAGTTATACAGAATTTTGTCGAACATAGTCCAGCAGTACAAGGATTAGCTCAAAAAACGGCATAAGCATCAATGTACTGAACTCAGTTACTCATTCCATATTACAATTTCTCCCTACATTAATCGCCAAGAGTGGTCAATTTGTAGAAGCTGTAGAAGTAGCAGAGTTATTTTTATTAGGGCAAGAAACAAACAAAACTGAGGCAATCAATAAAGCTCTGGATTTGACAAGTATGGTATTGGCAGACCCAGACCTAATACCAGGTGTAATACAGATTTTATCTGTACATGGAGCAGCTATTGCAAATGACCTTTTGACCACGAAAAAGCACAAGTAGCACTAGTAAAAGCTGGTATAACGAAGGAAACAGCACTTGCAGTTATAGGAAGTGTAGCACAATTATTGCCTGTTTTATCTCAAAAGCAAGAGATATTCGCTGAACTTATAGAAATAGCAATGACATTTAATACTTTATCAGGGAAAAAATTTGAAGAATTGACAAAGGAAGAAAGGCAGCAAGAAGCTACAAAATGTCAAGAAATTGCTAGCAAAGCATTTGATATAGCAATCAGATTATTATAGGATGAAGAGTTAATGCCCAAATTGGCAGAAAATTTATCCTCCTTAGTTAAGGCAAGTTCTTTATTTGATAATGCGGTAGAGTTCTTAGAAAAGAACAAAGCAGTGGCAGAGGGATTGCAGAAACTGGGGCTAACAGTTCAGGACATTGCTCCTATTATGAAGGAAGTGGCTACCTTTGGCACACAAGTATTAGGCAATTCTTTAGCTATAGCTGAAGTTCTTAGGAAAAATCAAGAATTATATAAAAACATAGTTGAGGTATTACTTGCAAAACCACAATATGGCTTAACTCAGTTACTTGAGTTGACACCAGAACAAATGTTTCAAATTGCAAGCGATGGGTTAGAAATTGTAAGAAAAGTTAATCTAAGAGGTTTCCTTGAAACACAGAAGGAGAACATATTACAGGTTGTAAATAAGGCTGCTAGTTCTCAATTAGAAAATAATGAAGCAATACAAGGTTTTATGCGAACCACTGGACTTGAAAAAGAAGTGGTAGGTGATTTGATTAGTGATGCGTTACCAATTGTTTTTGATATTTCTACACTCGTATTAAAAGATGAAAATCTGCAAACAATACATGAGGATATTGTCAAAAAATTACCAACACTTATGTCAGAGACTGCCTCAGATCAGGAGAAAACCGAAACCTTATTTGAGGTGCTAGACAAAACAGTTGAATTGCTATCTCAGGAAGAAGCAAGACAAATGTATACAGATCAGATTGTACCTTTCCTTGAAGGACACGAAGAAACTTTAGGTAAAGCAATTGAGTCTGCCATTGAGCAAAGTCCACTTAGAGGAAGAGTTAAGATAGATGGAAAAAGATTAGTCGATCTTGCATCAAATCCTGAAACATTAAAGGTACTTTATGGTATATATCAAGATTGGAAAGGGGGTGAGAAATCTAAAGGAAAAATTGCAATTAAAGCTATGTGGCGAGCTTCGAAAGAGTTCAGAGCAACAATATGGAGTGGGATTAAAAATCTTGTGTTCCAGGAGTTTATGATACCAAGTTTTGTAAGAAGACATTACATAGGAAATACCATTAATCAGGTTATACAGGAAGGTATACAAAGTCCTATTGAAGGTGAGAGAAAAAGCTTGTCTGAGATATTTCAAAAAGCTGCGGTAGCACAGAATGACAGGGGTTCAATAGCAGATTATTCATTAAAAGCAAATTTCTGTGAAGGGTTAAAATTCAGCGATGTGAGTTTTAAAAATTTAGATATTGTTTGGTTTAATTTCAAAAAGGCAATGTTTAATAGAGAGGGAGTTTCTTTTGAAAATAGTATGGTACAAGGCACGATTTTTGAGAAAGCAGAATTTAAAGCAGTAGCTTCTTTTAAGGGAGCTATAATAGAAAATACAAAATTTAAAAATGTGAAGTTCAAGGAAGGTATTGATTTATCTAATGCCACTATTGATAAAAAATCTCTGAAATCGCTGTTGCCTTCTTTAGATAAAACAATGGTAGAAGGTAAAGAAATAAAAACAGAAGGATTAAAGCTGTCATCACTAAATTTAAGTAAAGAAGAAGGAGCAGAGTTTGAAAAATCTGCATTTGGTAAACAGTATCTTGCAACGATAGAAGAGAATAGTAAAACAATAGAAGAAGATAAAAAGGTATTAATACTTATGAAGCAGGTTAGGTCGCATTTTAAAGAGGAAGAAGGAATAGACGAAAACCTGTTTAAGTTAGCAGAAAGAAATGTTAGGCAAGCTGTAAGATTAGAGGTAGTAAAAGGTGAGGAGGAATTTAAAAAGATTTCACATCCAACTGTATTCGCAAATTTACTCAGAAAGTTCGGACACTTCGATAAAAGCAATTAAATATTTCATCCAATTGTTAATCAAGAGTTTTTGAATAAAGAAATATCTGGTAGTCTGAGAACTGCTAATTTTCTTAAAGAATTTAGTCAACCATCAAGGGGAATTAAACATCAAATTTGAGGATATGGCATTATTAATAAAGAGATTAAATGCATTAGAAGCAAAGATGGCACAAGATGGGAGTACTGACAGAAACACAGTTGCAAGTATTAGAAAAGAGGGAAGAGAGAAAAGAAGTAGATGAGAGGATAGAAACCGAACATCTAGGTTATCTTTATGATAAAACTCCTATGCAAATTTTTAAGATAATAAAAGCCAACTATTCAAAAAGGTAACAAGGTGTTGTATCCTGAAAACATACCTGACAGTCATGACTTAGATAACATTCAGATTGTTGCTTGATAAGCCGATTGTCAGATTAAGCCTTAATTTAGTACACATAACCTTAATGGGATAAGCTATATAGCAGGAGTATTTTAGCTTTATCGATAAATTTCCGATATATGCTATATCTGAGTAAAAAATTAGCTATACAGCCTTGTTGTCCCTCTTTTTTCTAAAGAATGTCTGAAGTATTTTTGTAGCTCTTATCTGTTCTATCCCTCCATAAATTTCTGGCACATAGTTTGCACTGTTTGCATTGAAAAACCTAACCCCATTTTCAATTGCTCCAAATTTCTCGTCATATGCTCCAAAATACACACGTTTGATTTTACTAAAAGCTATAACTTGTGTACACATTGCACAAGGTTCAAGAGTTACGTATATCTCATGTTCATCCAAGCAGTAAGAACCTAAATTTTGTGCTACTTCTCTAATACATAAAATTTCCGCATGAGCAGTAAGATCGATATTCTTTCTCACAAGATTGTGGTTTTGTGATACTATTTTTCCCTTATGAACTACCACAGCTCCTACAGGCACTTCTTCCTTTACACTTGCTTTAACAGCTTCCTCTAATGCCATATTCATAAAAGTATTTTTATACATCTTTACTATTTTTTTCTATTTCCATGACTGTTTCAACATTTCCAGCTATCATACCACTATCAGCATTAGGTTGAAAATCTTCTTTATGAAAGTCTCTTACTATTCCTCCAGCTTCTCGTATTAATAGCAATCCTGCTATATAATCCCAGATATTTATTTTTTCCTGTATTAACAAGTTAATTCTCCCATCAGCCAAGTACGCCATTTCTAAAGCTGATGCACCAAAAACTCTAATATTAGCATTTTTCTCTTGAACATATTCAAGATATTTAATCACCTTTGTGGATGGCATATTAGCGTTAGTACCACAAATCATTTTTTCAAAATCGTTATGTTTTGTTATTCTGATTTTTCTGTGTGTTCCTAGATGATCAATCAAGTAAGCTCCCATATTTTGTCCAGCCCAAAAAACTTCGTTGTTACTAGGATTACACACCACTCCAAGCAGTATAGATGTTTTATTCTTTTCAATTTTTACTAAAGCGATGGATATACAAAAAAGGGGGACTCCATGCATAAAATTAAAAGTTCCATCTATAGGATCAATAATCCATTTATACTCAACATTCTCCTCTCCTTCTTCAATACTCTGAATTTCGCCTCTCTCTTCTGTTAAAAAACTGTACTTGGGTCTTGCTTTTTGTAAATAAGAAACAAGGGTTCTTTCCGTCTTTAGATCCGCATTTGTCACAAAATCGGCAACCCCTTTTTTAGAAATCTGCAACTTTTCTATTTCATAAAAATCCCTAGAAATTCCTACTGAGGCTTTTCTTACTGCCCCTAAAGTAACGTTTAAATCTGCATTAAAATTTTTCATACTATTAAAATACCTAGCTCAATTAGCATTAACGTTTTTAATACAATTACATTAAATAGTTTTAAGGTTAAAGGTTAAAAAGGTAAAATTTTAGCAACTATAGCTTATCATACAAAAGTTTTGACATATTATCAATATATTATCGTCATTACGAGCCTACAACAGTAGGCGTGGCAATTCACCCTCCTGCCCTGTCATTGCGAACTCATAGAGTGAGTGTGGCAATCTCTGGATCACCACGATCGCTGTTGCGACCTCGTGATGACGGAATAAAAAAGTTAAAATATCTATATCTTAGTGGTATATGCTATATATCTTGACAACCAGTAAATTCTGTATATGTTTCGTATGTATTCAGCTTTTAGTGAAAATGAAAACTGTAATCTCATTGTTCAATCATAAAGGTGGCATCAGTAAAACTATCACCAAATCTGGGAGTGTTCACTAAAGATAGATAAAATATAATTTTAGTATGTGCATGGTTTGTTTGACAAAATCTTTTTAAAAAGCACTTAAACCCCCCAATAATCCTAAGATAGAAATAGGAAATATCTATCTTTAATGAACACTCCCCTATAAATTATAAAAGTTAATTGCATTTCTTTTGTTTTTGTGTAAGGTCTGTAGACTTTAAGACTAATAGAGTATCAACGATATGATGGTTAATAACCCCCTCATACAAAGGCTAGCTACAGTATTGACAATTGGTCTAAATAGCGGCATTGTTTTCGCTTTCTTGGTCACCACAACAGTTGCGTATTTTAAAGATGCTGGTCTATCACTTGCGATTATTGGATTTTTTTCTATCAAAACGTTACCATTTTCATTTAAGTATTTTTGGTCTCCTTTTGCTGATAACTATAAGTTGAGACTATTCCCAATCAATTTTGGGCAAAGAAAAAGCTGGATACTATTGATGCAGGCTTTTTTGTTTATCTCAATTGCTTTATTTGGCTTCATTGATGTAAACCAACATATAATTGCTGTATTGGTACTACTCCTACTCATTGGTTTTTTCGGTGCTACACATGACATTGCTTTAGAAGCTTATAGAATTGAGTTATTTTCAAAGGGAGAAACAGGCATAGGAAATGGGTTTGTAGTTTATGGATATAGAGTTGGGTTTATAATTTCAGGAATATTTGCACTATATTTATCGACCGTAATTGCTTGGAAATATGTTTTTATAGTCTTAGCATTGTTTATTTTACCATGTATGGCTATTATTTGGTTTTCTCATGATGAAAAAATAATAGCAAAGAAAATTCGCAAACTCAATTATAGAGAGTGGTTCATATCTTATTTCTTAGAACCAGTTAAGGAATTTATCAAAACTCCAAAATTTGGACTAGTGCTACTAACTATAGCTTTTTACAAAGTAGGAGATGTGTATCTTGATGGTATGTTAATTCCATTTTTAATGGATATAGGGTTTTCTAAAAATGAGATCGCAGGCGTAGCAAAGACCTGTGGAATGGCTGGCACTATAATTGGCACACTTCTAGGGGGGATATTAATAGCAAAGGTAAAATTCAGAATTAACTTACTATTATCGGAATTTTTGGCAGCATTTACAAATCTGCAATTTTTAATTTTCCTAAAGATTCAAAAAAATTTGGTTGTACTGGGAACAATTAATTTTATTGAAAGTCTTAGTTATGGACTTACCAACATTACACTAATTACTTATATGAGCTCGTTTTGTAATAAAAAATTTACTGCTACTTATTTTGCAATTTTAGTTTCTATATCACAACTTAGTAGGTCTCTGATATCCCCTACTTCAGGTGTTGTTGCAGAAACTTTTGGTTGGCAAAACTTCTTTATCGTTTCAACGTTATTATCCGTCCCTTCTATTTTATGTATATATCTTCTATACTGGTATCATAATCACAAGTTACCAATATAGATGAAAAATGTAGTCTTAATCGTAGCAGCAGGCAACTCAACAAGATTTAAAGCGAATGCTCCCAAGCAGTATATAGAAGTAAATGGCAAAACGATATTAAGATGGACTATAGATGGGTTCTTAAAGAGTGAGTTTATAGATGCTGTGATGGTGGTTATAAATAAAGATCATCGTCAGTTTTATGAAGATTCTATAAAAGGTATTAATGTCTTGCTTCCTGTATTTGGAGGTAAAACTAGAAAGGAATCTGTATATTTAGGACTAAAAGCTTTAGAAAATCTTAAACCAGAAAAAGTTTTGATCCATGATGCTGTAAGACCACTCGTTTCAACAAAGTTGATAGATGAGGTTATAAAAAAACTTGATGATTATAATGCTGTAGACATAGGTTTGCCAATCACAGATACAATAAAATACCAAGATGAGAGTGTAGTTAAAGTAATAGATAGAAACAAAGTATATGCAACTCAAACACCGCAGGGGTTCAATTTTGATACCATTTTACAATTACATAAAGATGTACAGGAAGATTGTACTGATGACATCAGCTTATACCTGAAAGGTGACGTAAAAATTTGCAAAATTATCGGTGAAAAGAATAATATAAAAATAACCAACTACGATGACTTGGAATATTTCAGATTTATGACAAAAACAGACAAAACTTACAGAACAGGTTTGGGCATGGATGTACATAGGTTTTCTGAACCCTTGGATAAAGAAACGATAATAAAAATTTGTGGGATAGAAGTTCCACATAATCAATCTATAATTGCACATTCTGATGGAGATGTGGGGTTT
Source organism: uncultured Candidatus Midichloriaceae bacterium (assembly GCA_964547795.1). Classification (GTDB taxonomy): domain Bacteria; phylum Pseudomonadota; class Alphaproteobacteria; order Rickettsiales; family Midichloriaceae; genus CAZJPD01. Next base: position 21,687 of record CAZJPD010000016.1, read on the forward strand.
CATGCAATAACAGAGGCATTGCTGGGTGCAATGGCTTTAGGGAATATTGGGCAATTATTCCCACCAAGTGACGATAAATATAAAAACATGGATTCAGCTTATTTTTTAAAGTACACTTTAGATAAGCTGGGCAAGTTAAATGCAAGTATATCAAATATAGACGTTACTATAATATGCGAAAGACCTAAAATAATGCCACATAACAAACAAATGCGTCAGAATATAGCTAGAATCTTGAAGATAGGTGTTGATCAGGTAAGTGTCAAAGCCACTACTACTGAAAAAATGGGGTTTTTAGGAAGTCAACATGGTATTGCTGCTCAAGCAGTATGTAGTATAGTTTTGTAAGGGGTATTATGGTGAGAAGTAGATTTAGTCTTAACTATATTGTTAATGCTAGAAAGGTAAGGTTCAAAATTCCTTTCACCCGGTACTCTATTATATCGACTTGGTTTTTTGTTGGTAAAATTCCTGGCTCTCCAGGAACATTTGGCTCTATAGCATCTTACCCCCTGTATTACTATATATTGATGCACTCATACTCATATAGCGATGCAAAAAACTGTTTACTGTTATCCGCTGTATTCCTTTTTATCATAGGATTTTTTGCAATAAAAAAATTTCAAAAAGCTACAAACACTTATGATCATAGTTATGTAGTGATTGATGAAGTGATTGGTCAACTGCTGACAGTATATATTTCTTTTGATTTGATATTTAACATGGCATATATGTTACCATTTTATATGCCGTCATACAGCATTGCGTTTGTTGTTGCATTAGTTCCATTTAGATATTTTGACATAAAAAAGCCGTTAATTATCGACTATATAAACCGCAAGTATAAAGGGGCATTTGGAGTAATCTTGGATGATATACTTGCTGCTATTTTTGCATCCGTAGCTCTTTATGTAGCAAACTTAATAATCCTATTATTTTACTAATCAATAATTATATATTACAGATAAAGTTCTTATAAAACCCAATTATTAGGCTTGCAGTTTTTTCGCTTTTATGCAATATTTCATAAACCTTGAAATTGATGGAGTATAAATGAGGTTTTATGAATGTGTTTTTATAATCAGGTGTGACATGCCTGCTCAGGATGTGTATAAATTTTCTGGGAAATAT
>CAZJPD010000017.1:0-20835 GCA_964547795.1 uncultured Candidatus Midichloriaceae bacterium
ATTTTTCTTGATATTTTCAACCCTTCCTCAACAATATGCTTATGACCATTGTGAAAGGGTTGAAACCTCCCTATAAAAACTAAGCAATCATATTTCATAAAATATCAGTGTAATGGCAGAATAGTATTGGCGAAATTTTAGTATATAATTATTTAGAAGAAATAATAAATGCTTTATTCCCTACGTAAATAGGTGGAATATAAGACCCATAGCCCATCTTATAAATTACTTTGACAAATTTTCCATTACCCAAGTCAAAACTTAACAACTCACCTTTAGAACTTAAAACATACACATTGTTGTTAATAACAACGGGTGAATTCCAGTATCTGGTTTTATTTTTGTCTTTATCTTTCAAAGAATCAATAAGTTTTACCTTCCATAATTCTGATCCGTTATCTACATTTATCGCAACTAAATTATCCATTTCATCAATTGCAGTAATCACGTTGTTTAATAGGTAAAAAGGTCTGTTAATGTTAAATTTAACTTTCCAAACGATCCTTTTATCCTGCAAATTTAATTTATAAAAATACCCGCTTGAGGAATAAAAGTGCAAGTTCTCATTTACTCTAATCGGTTGATAAATTAACGTACCTTTTCTGCTGAAATTCATATCAAAATCCATGCTATCATCGCTATCTACAGCCCATTCCTCAAATCCCGTTTTGCTGTTTATAACTGTTAAATCTCCTGTGTTGCCTTGTATGATAAGCCAATTTTTATGTGTATGGAGTACAGGAGATATGACATTGACTACACTAACACCTTCATTAAGCTCTGCTTTATACCATATAATATTCCCATTTTCAGCATTTAATGCATACACACTATTGTTCAATGTCTGTAAGAATATTACATCTTTAGAAACTATAGGATAGGCTCTAACTACTTCCTGTAACAATTTACTCCAAACCAGATTTCCTGTATTACCATCTATACAATTTATTAGATTACTACCGTAAGTAGCATAAATTTTTTCTCCTTTTTGTGATAAACCCCCGTTTAAATAATCCCCGAAGAACCTAAGCTTTTGGCTGGGGATATTTTTCCAATCTATTTTTGTTGTTGTATTGTTAATTCTCGCAACTACCCCCTTTTTATCCATGACTATCATATAATCTTTTCCTATAATAGGGTATGAAACTAATGGAAAAGCTAATGACCCGCTTATCTTAGATATTAAAAAATTATTTGCCGTAAATTCGTTTTTACTGCTCCCATCAAGTCCATTTAAATAATTTGAATATTGCCATACAACCTCATTACTAAAAATAGTAGGTTGAATCATTTTTTTATTACTGCAGGATGCTACAGATATGGCAAACAGCAGAGGGATTATAAATTTCTTAACTGGAATTTTGAAGGTATGCATAAACAACAATCCATATAATATAAAAACTCACTAAGGAACTTAATACTTCCTATTATTTCTGTTGTAAAGTGATAACTTAAAATGTACCTTTAATTCAATCTATGGATAGCTCCTCGTAATGAATAAAAAGCGATTTGTACTAACCATATTTTTTATATTAACGTTTTTTTCGCCTGGAGCTAACCATGCTGCTGATTTTTATGAGCATTGTTTGTTACCAAAAGCTTTCGGTGATAAGAATAATGAGTTTGTTTTAAGTCCTTTAAATCGTAAATGTCAAAAAATATGCCAAAAAGAATGTGAAGCATTTTCCAGGAAATTTAAACCATATGCAATACTTAAAAGGGACAGCCCTTTTGCAGAAACTTACGTACAAGAGTTAAACGAAGATGTAATATCGGATTGTTATGCTCAATGCCAAAAAAGGGGGGGGAAGCTAAATTTGAGGCTCGATACTTTGAAGCTTTTCAAGCCACTTGTGAAGATGAAACAAAAGAAGATATTTTTCAAAAGGTATGTGTAGATAAAAGCAAAGATTATATCCCTGCAAGCGGATGTACAACATCTTTGGCATGTTCTACTGAGGGCAATATAGATATAGGTTTTGTCAGTTTTTACAAAACGCTACAGGATAAAGCAAGTGTCGGGATGATGTGTTTTTCAGATGAAGATAATGCTTACAATGCAGTTGAAACAGAGTTTGATGCCAAAACAGGTGATAAATTTCATTTGAATTTAGCTGGAAGTGCAACACAGAACCAATTATTTTTATGTGGGAAAAAGCATTTAAACATAGTTCCTATATTTAATAAAATCCCTGACTCTCCTCAGTTAAATAAGGATAATTGGTTTCAGTTTCATTGGAAAAATAAAAATAGCCATAGATACTTGGCAACATTAGATGATGAGAAATTTAATAGCCTTAAAAACATCTACAATGCTAAGGCTTTTTGGAATGAAATATTGCAGGATGAAAAGTTAGCAACTTCTTATGCTGGTTGGGGATCAAGAAACCCAAATTTCTTTGATACAGGAATTAACATTCAAAATGGTGATATATTTTCAATTACTTGGAGAGGAGACCATGCTTACTACTCTCTTATTAAATTTAATACTAAAGAAAATGATACCATTGAACTCCATTTGCCAGGGAGGCAGGTATTAACAACAAAATGCTTATGGAATGACCTTGTTACCGATAGTAGTAAAGGAATATGTAGAGCAATGTGGTATTCTAATAGCCATTTAAAAATGAAAGATCCCAGTGATAGTAATGGTTTTTATATAGAAAACTCTACTCCTTCACGAAGCTTGGATTTATTTGGGGAAGAATTTAGAAAGGGTGGAATTGAAAAATTCGCATTAAACGTCAATGCAAACGATCAGTCAAAAATGAAGGAAGATATTGGTAAAAATCAGCAATACGGGCTAGTAGGACAAGTTACGGATGTAAATTTAGTAAAGTGGTATATTGATGGAAAAGTACAGTATGATGATGACAAAACATTATCGTGTACCTGTCCCAGTAGTGCAGATCAAGGTGATGGATGTAGAAATAGATATGAAGACCATCATTGTATTAATAAAGGAACTTTTCGGGCAGGTCAGGGACAATATTCACTGAATGGTACATTTTCTGCGGGTGAAAATTTTAATAACAGAAGTAGATTAGCATTAATGCATTATGACGGGTATACCTCTAATGTAGTGATGTATAGAGGATGGTATACTGACAATATGGGAGGATATGAATTGGAAATCGATTTGGAATGGTTGTCCTAGAAATAATGGACAAAACATTCAATACATAGTAGCTCCACAAGATTCTAAACCAGGGGATAGTGATAAATGGAAAGATGTCTCTTCTAATGAGATAAGAGATGGTTTTTTAATAATATCACAAAATGCCATTTCAGATAACTGTTTGGGTGGTGGGGAAAACGAATGTAGAGTTTTTTTAAGGATAAAACTTGAAACACCTGATAATACAACCTCCAGCGATATTGCAGATAGCTACAAATATTATAATACCCATAGTCAATACTATATGAAGTTTTCAAAACAAAACGATAGTGGAAGTGCAATATGTGCTTCTAAGGGATTTGTTTATAATACAGTAAAAACTATTAGAAATACGCTTGTTGGAACTCAAGACCCTACGAAATATAACATAAAATTTGATCGAAGAGATAATGCGGCTAATCCAAGGGAGATGGGGGCAGTTGGGGTTATTTTTTCAGGATTTATTAAAAAGGCAGCTAATTTATTAAGGATGATAATTACTTTGGCTCTAATATTTACATCTATATCATACATGGTGGGGTTAGTTGATTATACTGGAGACGCATTTCTCAAGTTGGTTTTGAAATTTGCTGTGGTATTTGCCCTACTGACAGAAAGAAGCTGGGAATTCTTTGGTGGGTATATGGTACCTTTTTTTATAGATGGAAGCGTTGAGTTAGTTGCGAGATATAGTGCAGAGTCCTTTCTTTATTTCGGTAAAGAAAGTTGCAAGAATCAAATACTTAGTGATCCATATAAAGTTTTTTCATTGTTTGATGGACCAATGTCCCAGCTTACTTCATCGTATACGTGGGCTAAAATATGGGCAATATTCACAAGTAGTTTGCTAGGACTTTTTATAGCAGTTCTTTTGGTCCTTGCAATAGTTCGTTATTATTTTGTCTCTGTTGTTAAAGCGACCGTAATGTTTATTTTTGCTATCATTATAGATTCATTACTAATAGTGATGGCTCCTGTATTTATACCATGCATTTTATTTCAAAAAACTAGGCATATTTTCGATGCTTGGGCAAAAAATTTATTTTCTTATGCCCTGCAACCCCCTTTTGTTTATGTATCCCTCATCATACTTAGTTTTATATTTATGATGCTACTAGATTATATTTTTAATTTTACTGCCTGTTCTACCTGTTTATTAAGGATAAACCTAGGTCCGCTATATAACGAATGTTGGATTCCAGGTTATCAAAGTATAATGGTTACCCATTCTCCTACCAACGAAGCTGCTAGTATTTATACTTCATTTTCTGTTTATGCTGCTTCACTTACTTGTGGGTTAGCAATTTTTATAGTTGCTTCATGTATGGAAAAATTTTCTTCTAATATGGCAGGGCTTGCATCTTGGATAGTAACAGGAAGTCCTTTAAGACATACCAGCATTGGTAGTTTAGGAGATCAAACTACTAACTACGTTAAAGCAAAATTAAACAAGCAGTACTTGCTATTGCAACTGCAGGTGCTAGTGCAGGAAGCAGTGCAGCAGGTACAGAAAAAAATAAGATAGCAAGAAAGCAAATTAAGGAGGAGGGTGAAAAAGATGATTAGGTTTGCTAAAAATCAATCTTCCTGGATTAACAATAATTTAAAAACTCACATTAACTTTATCATCAGCCTTTTTAATCTTCACTTGCTGGATTATTCTACATAAATTTATCTTATCTCTAGACCTTTTTTATCTTTTATTTCACTTTGCAACACTGCACTATCTTGGTATCTATCCTTATGACTGCCTCCTAGAATTTTAATTTCATACCAAACATGAAAATATGACCTTTATTGCTCTTATTATCTTGCAGCTCTGTGGTTGATTTGTCATTCATTTTAAATGAAGAAAATTCGAGATAGGACAACAGACCTGCAACTATTTTATAGTCAACCCCCAATACTGTATTTCTAAGTGTGTTAGCTTTTTGATTTGCCTCCATACCTTTTTTTACTCTGCAAATGAGTAATACTGGCACTAAGTGGACCATACGCATAGCCAATACCCATTGTCCAATAACTTGTTCCAGCATATTTATTAATACCAGTTTTTGGTGCTTTATATTTACCCCAATTGCCATAAGACCCCCCAACTGTAAATCCATGATAAGTTAGATTCGTTCCAACCTCCCAGGTTCTAAGGTCTTTTTTGGTTGATACTTTATTTTTGCCAAATTCACTAACCATAGCAAATTTAATACCAATATTTTTAACTTCGCCTATACATGATAAACCAGTTTCAAAAACGTTTTTAAACCCATCTTCATCCCTAAACACACTATTTGCTGAGGCTATTGTTCCATAAACTTTTGCATCTGGAATATAAGAAATGCCAAATCTAAATCCTGAAAATTCTGGGGTATAATAGTTGATTTTCGTAGCATTCATCCCCTTGATACCAATAGTGCCTAACTCATTCGTTGGCAAGTTTGGAGTTTGTAAAAATATCGTTTCTATCGGATTACCAGTGCTTGTTGTGGGAGATATGACTTTATTCCAATAATATTGGGAATCCCCATTGATACCACCTGTTGCACTTGCGAATGTGGCAGCATTTACTTTCATTGTATTTGAAATACCCGTATAGCTACCGATTTCAACATGACTAAATTCATTTTCCAAGTAAATCATTGCTTGTTCAGCAATACTGCTTTTAGTATCAGTAAACATCTATTTCTTGGATTTTAAGGTATTAGCATTGAGCTTAATCATAGCACCGTATCTCAAGCCACTATTTACAGCACTGTTCATACCAAATTTTAAATACGCATCTGTTATAATATCATTATCAGATGCCTTCTTGTAATCATCCAGCTTTTTGAAAGTCCCTTTTTCTTTTATATTTACGACTTGAGAATCAATAGAGCCGTTTATTGTTGTTTTGATGTCAGCTATCGTACTTGAAACAAAGCAAAAAACAAAAATAGTTATTGTCAGCAATTTATTCATAGTCTGACCATATTTGAGGAGGCAGAAACAAATGAAAGTGCCTAAAACATACCATTCTTTATCGATGATACGCAATCATAACCATTATTATCTTATGCAAATCAGAAAATCGTAGTCTGGATACTCAGAGAAGTTGTGGGCGACATTCAAATAAACAAATACCTTGCCATAATATGTATCTATGATTTTTCTCTTCTTCAAACTTTTGTTAATTAGTGCTTTTAATGTATCTAATTCATCACGCAATGTCATCAGAATATCTACAGAGATAAGTAACCACGCTTCCTCATTTGCTTCAAGGGGAGGAAGTTTCTCTGCCTTTTTTTCTTTCTTTAAATAGCTTTCATGAGTCCTTTTAACAAATCCTTCAAGCTTTTCCTCTAGAATATAAGCAACAGGCATAGCATTTACCTCATAATATGGTTCGTTTTTTGGTTGAATCCAATTTGGATTACCATTATTTTGGTTTTTACGGAGAGGTGCATCTATAGAAAATGATAAAATATTATGATCTCTTGCTGCCCTATCTATGGTGTTTAAATGCTTCCCTTTCTCTGGATTCAATACCCTTGTTATTTGAATTGGAATTTCTTTATTACCTTCTTTCACTATTGCATCTGCTTGATTATGATCGCTGTCAGTATTTTTGTCAGAAAGCAAGATTTCCTCTATCCACTCTTTTTTTCAACCAGTGCCTTCATTGCCCGTAATTCTGATTGTTTACCTAATACGGCTTCTCTTGATTTAGCCCATTCTTCTATCTGCTTTTCTGCTTTTTTATAAAATTTTCTCTATTATGCCAAATATCTAATTCTAAAATTCCATTAACCATTTTCTGATTTTTACTAATTATTTTTTACTAAAGATAATATTATTGTCTACATAGGGTAGATTCCATCAACTTCAAGTATCTTTTCAAAACTAAATTTTATAACCTTTCAAAAATCTTTCTAATATCTTTAAGCTGAAGTTTTATAAAAGTGGGACGTCCATAATTACATTGTCCAGAAAGCGGTGTTTTTTCCATTTCCCTGAGCAGAGTGTTCATCTCTTCAATATTCAATACTCTACCTGCTCTGATGCTTGAACGACATGCTATATTTCCCCATACTTCGTCTATCTTCTCTTGAATTAAATTCATGTCATCAAACAAGTGTATATTTTCTGCAATTGCCATTACAAAAGCTTTAATATTTAAGTCTTGCAATATTACTGGTATTTGTCGCACTAAAATTTGAGAAATCCCATTTCTCTCAATGCCTAATCCAAATTTCTCCAAGTTCTCAGTCTTTTCAATAATCTTTTCCGTCAAAACCTGTCCTAAATTCACTATTTCAGGTACTAATAAAATCTGGCTCATAACATTGCCATCCTTCAACTGCTGTTTGATTTTTTCTAAAACAAGCCTCTCATGAGCCGCATGTTGATCTACCAAAATCAGACAATCACTTTTCTCTGCAACTATATAAGTTTTATCAATCTGACATTTAGCAAAGCCCAGTTGGCATTCATTACCTTTATCTTCGACAGATTGACCTTGTTTTTTACTTATCTCTTCTGCAACAAAGTCACTTATGTATTTGTTTTTTCCTTTTTCTCTGCGAATGCAACTTTGTGACTTTTTACCACATTATCAGAATCTGTATCCGTATATGAAGCTTTTTTACCTAACTCTACTTCATGGCTTTTTATTAGATCACTTAGTCTTGCTTGCTTATGACCTTTCTCTTCTTGAAGGCACATCTCGGAAATTTTGCTTTGTACTTGCTGTTTTACCATCCTTTCATGCTTAAATGACCTTGTAGCCTCATTTGATGTTTTGGTAGAACTTCTGATATCGCTTTTTGTGATTGCACTTCTAATGGCATCGATGATTATGCCCCTAATTCTCTGCTCATCTCTAAATCTTACCTCTGCCTTGGTAGGGTGTACATTTACATCCACCAGTTGAGGGTCAATCTCTAAGTATAATACTATTTGAGGAGCTCTATTATGTGGAATCAAATTCCTGTACGCTATCCTTACTGCAGTTGATAAAACTCTATCTTTAACGATTCGTTTATTAATAAAGAAGTACTGATTTATAGAGGTTGCAACATTGAATGTTGGTATAGATGTGTAGCCATACACTTTTATTCCGTCATATTCGGAACAAAAATTAATGGTATTTTCGATGAAGTGTTTACCCAAAATATCCTGAACTCTTACATTGGATTCCAAAATAGAAACCTTTTGTCCTCTAGTATCAATAACCTTTTTTTTTATTTGAAATTAACTTAAAACTTATATCTTCACGTGATAAAGCCAGCTTGTTGACAAGTTCTATGCAAGTACTGGTTTCACTGGCTTCTGATTTTAAAAATTTCAGCCTTGCTGGAGTTGTAAAAAACAAATCTCGTATCTCTATATAAGTTCCAACTGGATGTGCTACAGGTTTAATATCTGATTTCTGACCACCAGAGATACTAATCTCCCATGCACTATTATCTGGTGTTCTACTGATTATTTTCATCTTGCTCACGGAGGCAATTGAGGGCAATGCTTCCCCACGAAACCCCAAAAACTGAATATTGTTTATATCTTCTTCGTTAAGCTTGGACGTTGCATGTCGCTCTAGGGCGATGGGTAATTCCTCTTTTTTAATGCCTTTTCCATTATCAGTGACCGAAATAAAATTTCTTCCTCCCCTACTTATTTCGATAAAAATTTCTGATGCTTTTGCATCTATCGAATTCTCTGTTAATTCTTTAACTATAGATAACGGCCTGTCAATGACTTCACCTGCAGCTATTTTGTTAATTGTGTTGGTTGATAAAATCTGTATTGCCATAAGGGACTACTTATCTTTAGGAATTTTATTTTCCCCACCTTTATATAATCTTATAATGTTATTCTTATGTCGAAATACAATCAAAATCAAACTGGTCACTAAGAATATTGAGTTTATATAGTGACCCGCAAGTATACATGCTGTTAAAATGGCTGTAGTTAAGGAAATTAATGAGGCTAAAGAAGAAGTTCTTGAAACTTTAAAAATCGCTATCCACAGCCCTAATAATAAAATGCCTAATATCGGATAAATTCCTAAAATTACACCAAGGGCAGTTGCCACTCCCTTACCACCTTTAAACTTAAGCCATATAGGAAAGACATGTCCTACAATACAAATAAATCCATAAAATGCGATAAAATCAGCTCTAAATATTTGAGGAAGCAATACCGCTAATATGCCCTTAATGACATCTATAAGCAATGTTAAAATACCAAGTAGTTTTCCTCCAACTCTAAAAGCATTAGTTGTCCCTATATTGCCAGAGCCTTGCTTTCTTAAATCGGGTTTATTTAAAATTTTGCCTAAGATCAAGCCCGATGGAATGCTACCTAATAAGTACGAAATCAATATTAATAATGCGTACATATCCAGATACACTATTTAAAACCCATAGTAGCTAAGCCATCTAACATCTCCCTCAAAAAAGCTTCTCAAATCAGCTATATTGTATTTTAACATTGCTAACCTTTCTATACCCACGCCAAATGCAAAACCTTGATATTTATTACTGTCTATACCCACATTATCCAAAACTTTTTTATTTACCATACCACAGCCAAGAATTTCAAGCCAATTATCTCCTGTGCCGATTTTAATTATCCCTTTCTTACTACGATCGCATTTTACATCTACCTCAAAAGATGGTTCGGTAAATGGAAAATAACTTGTTCTGAATCTCATTGGAATACTGTCAGATTTAAAAAATAATCTCAAAAACGTTTCAAGACATACACGCAAATTTTGTACACTAGATTCTTCATCAATAACCAAGCATTCCAACTGATGAAACATAGGTGTATGAGTGGCATCGTAATCTGACCTGTAAACCTTTCCTGTAGAGAATATTCTGAGAGGCGGTTTGTTATTCAGCATGTAGCGAATTTGCACTGTGGATGTATGCGTCCTTAAAAGAAGTTTCTCATCGCCTTCCAAGTAAAAAGTATCGTGCATTTGCCGAGCTGGGTGGTTTTCAGGGATATTAAGTGCAGTGAAATTATTCCATTCGTTATCAATATCAGGACCAACTACATGCTCAAACCCCATGGAATAAAAGATGCTTTTTATAAGCCTCATTGTCTGTGTAATCGGGTGTATCCTTCCCCTTGTAAATTTTCTACCAGGCAATGTAACGTCTATGGATTCTTGCTGAAGCTTTGTATCTAGTTTTGTATTTAGAAATTTGGCTTTAATACTTTCAATTTCGCTAGTAATTTTTTCTTTAACTTCATTAACCCTTTGCCCAAATTCTCTTTTTATTTCATTTGGAACTGTAACTATCTTCTTAGCTTGAGCGGTAATCAGCCCATTTTTCCCTAAGAACTTGACCCTGATTTCTTCAGCATCTCTATCATTCCTAACATTCTTGATTAGATTCCTAAACTCTTCATAAATCGAATTTATTTTTTCTAACATTTTATAAAATGAAGCAAGTTATTTGCTTACAGCAGATTTTTCCAAAGCCTGTTTTGCCTTGTTTAATATTTCTGTAAAAGCATCCGCATTATGTATTGCAAGCTCAGAAAGCATCTTTCTATTAAACCCAATACCTGCAAGCTTTATTCCCTTAATGAACTGTGAATATACAAGACCCTGCTCTCTTACAGCTGCATTTATTCTTTGTATCCAAAGCGATCTAAAGTCCCTTTTTCTGGTTCTTCTATCACGATATGCGTATTGCAGCCCCTTTTCTATTCTTTGTATCGCAGTTCTAAAACAATTTTTCGCTCTGCCACGATAGCCCTTCGCTAACTTAATGATTTTCTTATGACGAGCTTTAGCTGTAACTCCAAGTTTTACTCTTGGCATTTTTCATCTCCACTAAATTTTTAAAAAGCATAAGGCATATAATCAGGGACTCTCCTTGCTTCCACTTTAGGCAAGACATCCATACCTCTTTGGTCTCTGATTTGACGCTTACTACGTTTCCTCATGTTATGTCGCTTGTTAGCTTGTGGAGCTTTTACTTCTCCGTTAGCAGTGATTTTAAAACGCTTTTTAGTACTTGATTTTGTCTTCATCTTAGGCATTTTATCTCCATTAATCATTAGTTTTATATACAACAAAGGCATGCCCAGCCCTTGCTACTACAATAGACCCTATTACTATGAGAAAAATTGATAAATATCAAGTAATAAAATGTGGTAAAAACAACTTTGATATTAACTATTAACAGGATATAAATGCTAGAGGAAAGCTGTACCCGTAGCTCAGCTGGACAGAGCGTTAGACTACGGATCTAAAGGTCAAGGGTTCGAATCCTTTCGGGTACGCCACTTTTTACCGCTCTTACAGCGATTCTTTTAAAATCACAGCAATGTAAATTTGTACCATATTTGTACTTCATGAAAGATTTTAAGCACAAACCTAACCTACTATAATTTTATTTTAGGAATTATATAACATGTATCGAGACAAAGAGGATTAATTCTTCTTAGTGACTACTTTAAATTATGAGATTACGAAGAATTCTAAGTATAACCATAGGTAAAGTGGGATAGAAAAAGTTTTAAAATAAAAACTCAACTCCATAGCCTGAAAAAGACCTCTGTATGAGGGCATTTTTTGGAATTTTGGCGTAAAAATAAAAAGTGTGATACAATTGTAATAAAAAATAGTCCCTTTTTTGACTCAATTTTGGTCTGACACATTGGGGTCAGTTCAAAACCTGATTTGCCTTAGCTTCGCTGCTTGCAACACCCCTCTGAAAGCCTTTGATGTCTATTAAGCCACTTATCTCTCTGCTCTTTAGTTCCTCCACCAATCCCAAAACATTTTGATTGCCTTTAACTATGTTGCTTTTAATTACATTGCCTGTAGCATCAACCCCTGTAGCTGATAGATGAAGAAATTGGAATGTAATAGTTATTATTATGAGTATTGCTTTTGCTTGACTTATAATATGTTTGCCTTTTTTCTTGATGTTTTATACAATGTTACTAAATAGGTTTTTGTTATTTCCATGAAAACAAAACATCTGATGAACTTTGATACTCATGCTGCTGTTAAAAGACTCCATGCTGTAGGTCTTGAAGACAAAATTGCAGAGGAAATTGTTACTTCTATGGTGCTTAGTCGTGATTATGATCTTTCTAAACTCGTCACTAAAGAGGAATTCTTTAAGTCTAAAGAAGAAAATAATGAAAGATTTAATTCTGTTGATAAAAGATTTGATGTAATTGATAAAGAAATTGCCCCTATAAGACAAGAAATCAAAAATAACAGAAAAGAAACTAAAGCCAATATCGAGGCTCCTAAAAAGGATGTTATTGCAAAAATTGCCAAAGGTAAAAATGATACCATTAAATGGATGGTTAGTCTTATTTTTGCTCTTGGTATCGCTATATTGATAAAACTTCATTTCTAATCCTCCCTAATATTAGGATAACTTGGCAAGTATCTTATAATCTCACATGCTTTTTCATTACCTACCGTAAAAGTATTTATAACAAGAGTAGTGGAAGTTAAGAGACAACCTTCACCTGAGAACATTTTTTTATACCTATATTTTACATACCCTTATTTGCAATAAATCATAAAATTGTAGATTGTCAAAAAAAATGACTAAACTGAAACCACTGGGTTAAATTCTTTACCTTGATAAAGTCCTTTTATACTTATAAATGTATCTGTATATTCTCTAATTTTTATCTCTGCTTCAAATAGTAGTTCTTTTGAAATTTCAATACTTTCTTGCCAAATTTCATGTTGATTGCTTGCTATGTTACCTGGAAAATTAGCATCATAAATAACCTCTTTAATTCCAACTTGAATAATACTCTTAGCACACCTCGAACATGGAATCCAAGGGGTATAAATCGAGCAATTTTTGATAGCTACACCGATTCTTGCACAATGTAATATAGCATTCTCTTCTGCATGGTTTAAAGATAAGTATTTATAATTTTTATCTGCATATCTTTCTGACCTGTCATAAACCCCTCTTGGCAATCCGTTATAGCCTGTTGCTCTTATTTCCTTATCTTCTCCTATAATGACTGCTCCTACCCTTGTACTTGGGTCTTTGCTTTTCATTGAAACTAAGTATGCTAATGTCATAAAATATTCATCCCAAGAGTAATTTTTAACCATAATAATATATTTGCCTATATTTTTTCTAAAGTAACAGCTTGACCAGAAATAATCACCCTATTTTTCAGATTTTTACATTTTATTATCCCGCCTCGTTCTGAGGCTTGATAAGCAATCATTGAATCTTTTTTGAGTTTTTGAGACCAATATGGAATTAACCTACAATGTGCAGAGCCACAAACAGGGTCTTCAGTAATTCCAACTGAAGGAGCAAAATATCTGGAGATAAAATCATATTTATCGTCTCTCGATGTAATTAACAATGCCCTATAAGGAAGTGAAGCTATTAAGGATAACTTAGGAATAAATGCATGTACTTCATGGTTATAAAGAAACTCTACAAACAAAATATCTTGAGATGTACCTACATAATTTATGCTATATCCTTGAAGTATTGCGGAAATAGTATGATCTAAAGCTTTTGGTTTTAACCTAAAACTGGGAAATTTTGTATTTATCCAGCTATTTTTTTGAGAGACTATGAATTCTTTTTTGGCATTTAAAAATCCGATTTTTGAATCTTTTCCCACCAACCCATTTTCGTATAACACATGTGCAGATGCTAGTGTTGCATGTATGCATATTGGAGCTTCTGAAGTAGGTGTAAACCATCGAATATGATAATTATTTGAGAATGACTTTTTTATAAATGCCGTTTCTGAGAGATTCATTTTTGTGGAAAGTTCCTGCATTACCTTATCATCTGGAAAATCATTTGCAAGATACACTGCGGTGGGATTTCCAGAATCTGCCTTATTGGAAAAAGCGGTAACAAAATTTAGTAACATAACAACTTGAGAGATTACTTCAATTTATATTTGACTACTTTTATATTCATACCTTCAAGTCAGTGGTGCCGGATGTCTGATTCGAACAGACGACCTACCGCTTACAAGGCGGTTGCTCTACCGCTGAGCCAATCCGGCACTTTCTATCACTTATCCAGTACTACTTTAAAACAAATATCTTTGAAAATAAAATTTTGTCAATCCAAAATAAATTCGGTTCTGTCACATCCGTTGAAATTTAGCAAAATGAGAGTGTTCATTTAAAGATAGATAGAAATACAGCTTGATAGTGTAAAAAGATATCCTCAGTGGTAAATACACATCAGACCTTTATCGAATCATAAATCATCGACTCTTTTTTAGAAACTACCTTTGTTTACCCAGTCATTCTGCCAAGGTGATGCCATGTATTGCTATTATCTTGTTCTATATTCACTGTCCATGCCTTACCAACGACATGATGCTCTGGTGGTAAGATAGTAGAGAAAGGTCCCTAAACATCTGTATAAAAAATACATTTATCTAAATGTTTTATTTTTTTATAAAGCCGTCTGAATGTTGCAACATTACGACTGCCAATAACCCAGGTAATAGTTCTCCTTGTGTTACAATCCAAGGCTTTGATAATCCACTTTTTCTTTGCTATACTTAGAAAAAACCAAGATTTCACTTTATTACAAAATTACTGTGTGCTTATCTTCGACTAACACTCCCATATAATTATGTTATATAGCATCAAAACTGGCATTACTCGACTGTTACGGATTTTGCAAGGTTTCTTGGTCTATCCACATTTCTACCTAAATTAAGTGCAACTTGATATGCTATCAATTGCAGTGGTATTGTATAAAATAAAGGCATTAGTATTTCTGAAATTCTTGGAACTGTATATACGTAGTTTGCATCAGGCATCCCTGACATTTTTTCAACAACATCTGTAAAAAGCACTACTTTTGCTCCCCTTGCTTTAACTTCCTCGACATTTGCCAGCATTTTATGGCGACTTCTATTTTGGGGAGCTAGTGCGATTACCAGAGAATTATCATCGATCAATGTAATAGGACCATGCTTTAATTCTCCAGCAGCACTAGAAAAAACAGGCAAATACGATAATTCTTTTAGTTTTAATGCACCTTCTAATGCAATAGGATACATATAGTGCCGACCCAAAAAGATTGTATTGTTTGCGTATATAATTGCATTAGAAATTGCCTTAATCTCAGTATTAATTAAAAGCACACTTGTCAAACCATTCAATTCAGACTTCATTGTTTGAAGCATGCCTAAGTAGTCAGTGCTAGATAGTAATCCTTGATCAAGAGCAGCTAGCAAAACTATATTGGCTAATTGCACTAATTGAGCTGAAAAGCTTTTAGTGGATGCAACAGAAATTTCTACTCCAGCTTGAATAGGTACTATATGATCTGATAAATTTGCGATAGAGCTTTCTAAGGTATTTACTAAGGTAATGGTTTGTACACCTTTTTTCTTTGCTTCTTTTAATGCAGATAAAGTATCAAGTGTTTCTCCAGACTGTGATATAAAGATATACAGAGCATTAGAATCATAGATAACATCCCTAGCTCTGAATTCAGATGCAAAGTCTATATCCACCGAAATTTTAGCATAGGTTTCAAACCAATATTTTGCAACCATACCAGCATTATATGAACTGCCACATGCTATAATTGAAACCTTACTTACCTTTTTCCATTCTATATCACTTAATACTTGTTTCTTTTTATTTAAAATAACCTCGTTGAATATGTTTTTTATAATTTTGGGTTGTTCGTTTATCTCCTTCAACATGTAGTTGGGAAACCCTGTTATCTCAGTAGCTGGCTCTTTCTTATTAACTTTTTTAACATTCCGTGTGATTTCCTTCTCGGGAACATTGTTGACAGGTTCATTAGCAAGGTTTAATATTTTATGTTTGTTCTTAAAAATTATTGCAACATCTCCATCTTCCAAAGAAACAACTTTATCAACAAATAACGTCAACGCATTTACATCAGAAGCAACATATATTTCCTCATCACCAACACTAAATGAGAGCGGTGATCCTTTTTTTGCACAGTAGATTGCTTCGTTGTCTTGTGCAAATAACGTGGCTATAGCATAATTTCCTTTTATTTCCCTGATAGTTTGCTTAAAAGCATCAAAAATACTGTATTTATTATCTATATAGTATTGTATTAAATTTAAAACCACTTCCGTATCGGTATCTCCTTTAAATTGATAATTTTGTTTTATTAGCCTAGCTCTAATTTCATTGTTATTTTCAATAGTGCCATTATGAACAACAGCAATGTTTTCATTAAGAATAGGATGAGTATTTTCGATAGTTACTTTCCCATGTGTTGCCCATCTTGTATGTCCAATACCTATTTTTCCATCCGCCTTAAAATCTGTTACTTTTTTTATAAGATTACTAACCTTCCCCAATACTTTAATAGATACAAGTTTATTTTTTTCATCTATTAGTGCTATTCCTGCTGAATCATATCCTCTGTATTCCAGAAAACTCAATCCAATTGCAATTCGCCTTTTAACACCTTTATTACTTATTATACAAAAGATACCGCACATGTGCTAACCTAACCTTGGATAACTAAAACACCTATTCTATTATAGTAGTATCATTCAATAAAATCATTATTGCAAAATATTACTAAAAAATTTACACCTTTTTAATATTGACTATATACGATAATGGCGGGGATGACGAGACTCGAACTCGCGACCTCCGGCGTGACAGGCCGGCACTCTAACCAACTGAGCTACACCCCCAAAATTCAGGGTTTCATGATGGGCAGTGACAGAATCTAACTGTCGATCCACCAGATGCAAGCAGAAGTTCTTAATTTTTAATAATACCCTAATTATTATTTAATATAAGCAAAATTGTATAAACTTTACAGAAATTATACTCTATAACCTCAAAAAACCAACCAAAAATTTTGTTATATGCAGAGGCTATCAACTAAAAACAATAAAATTTATTTGTTTTATCATCTAATGGATTATCTTATCTTCCTTAATAGCTTTGCTATAGGTATTACTAACAAAATATGCAACAACTATCCATATAATAGGTAACCTATAAATAATGTGCTGGTTGTAAGTACAGAAAAAAGTTGCCCATAATTTTTACTTACTACATTTGTGATATAATTAAAAACTTGACCAGTATTTCTTGCTAATTTTATTCCCAAAGCATCAATAGCAAACTTAGCTTTAAACTGTATGTCTTTATCAGTTACTATGTAAAGACTTTCTCTAATTGGAGTTCCTATTGTATAGGACATAGCTTTGATAACTATGTAAAGCCATATAATGATACTGTCTATTCCGGTTATTATATACACTAAGGCAAGAATCAGGGTCAATGTAGGCATAATAAATACGCAAACCCTTGTGCCTAAAACCCTCATAAGGCTATTTGTAAAAAAGAAAGCTATACTTAGACCTAATAATTGCAAGTTGTAATAAGTAAGGTAGGCAAAGTGACTGAAAGATTAGTGATGTTATTAATGGCAACCTTGCAAAATCTATTCTTTAGTTGTAGTATACGACTAACAGTACAGAACTTGATGAGGCTTATTATATGCAACAACTTGCTAACTTTGATACTCATGCAGCAGTAAAGAGGCTTCATGGTGTAGGTCTTGCTAATGAGGTCACAGAAGAAATTGTCTCTTCTATTGGTTCTCAGTCGTGATTATGATCTCTCTAAGCTTGTTACTAAGGATCAGTTCTTTAAGTTCAGGGAGGAAAATAATGAGAGATTTAATAAAATCGATACAGAGATAGTTCTTATCAAGCAGGAAATAAAAGCACTTAGAAAGGATACTAAGGCTGATATTGAAGCTCTTAGAAAGGATACCAAAGCTGAATTTGCTAATGTTGATCTTAAAATCGAGGCTCTTAGAAAGGATGTTATTGCAGGGGTTGCTAAGGGCAAATCTGAAACCATCAAATGGATGGTTGGTCTTTTTATTGCACAGATAACTGCTGTTGTTGGTTTGCTTATTACTCTTCTGATTAAGTCTCATTTCTAACCTCTTCATAAAATACGACATGTGCGTTTCTGCCATATCAGATACCCAAAGTCCTCTCTAGTAATTGGTATCTCTTTTTCTGTTTAAAACTTTGTTGTTGTACTCCT
This sequence comes from uncultured Candidatus Midichloriaceae bacterium, assembly GCA_964547795.1. Classification (GTDB taxonomy): domain Bacteria; phylum Pseudomonadota; class Alphaproteobacteria; order Rickettsiales; family Midichloriaceae; genus CAZJPD01. The sequence goes on from CAZJPD010000017.1 coordinate 18,207, forward strand.
CAGTGGATAGCAAGCCTTACTTGAATCAGGATTAATCAACTGATACCTGTATTGTGATTTCTTAATAACTGGTGCTATTACCTTTTTATAAAGAGCCTTGTTGCTTGTGCCAGATGTATTTGCAGCAAGTCTAGTTCTGATATCGTCTTAAGAGTCAAGAAAGAAAATCATAAGAAGGAATGATTAGGATTAAAAGAAGAATTAGTTTTAATAATGGCAAAGCAGAGATGCAGGAGTTTACGCATTATAGCAGCAATAATAGACTCTCTGGGAAAGGGAGAAAAGAAGTAGAAAAATGAGAAAAAGTGAATTAGATAAAAGGTTGAAGCAGAAAAGAAAGGAGGAGATGCTAAATTACAAAAAATTATCAAAATACCCTAAAGTATTTTTACAAATTACTGGTCTGAAGTTAGAATATTTTAATCAGGTGTGCAAAAAAATCTTACTGTTATATAAAAAAGGGAAAGGCAAAAGAAAGCTATAGTGGGAAAAAAGCATCATAGTTATAAAACAGAAATAGTAATCACAAGTTTCGTATTTGGCATTATAAAGAAATTTACATACCCTATCATCATAAAAGAGCAAAAGCAATATCCCCGTCATTGCAAGCCTACAGCAGTAGGCTTGGCAATCCACCCCCCTGCCCCTGTCATTGCGAACTCACAGAGTGAGTGTGGCAATCTCTGGATCACCACGATCGCTGTTACTCCATCGTGATGACGAAATAAAAAAGTCAAAATATCTATATCTTAGTGGTATATGCTATAAGATACTATCAGTTTCTTAATTGACTATAAGAATTATCTTGAATAAAACTCTATTACCAAGTTTGGTTCCATCTGCACTGGATAAGGAACTTCAACTAGACTTGGAACTTTAAGATAGGTTGCTTGAAGAGCTGAAGCATCAAGTTTTATATATTCCGGCACTTCCCTTTCGTTCCTTTCTGCAGATTCAAAAACTATCGAAAGTTTTTTTGACTTATCTCTAATCTCTACTACATCTTCTGGCTTTAATCTGTAGCTTGGAACATTGACACACTTCCCATTGATCTTTACATGTTTATGCGTTACGAATTGCCTTGCTGCAAATACAGTAGGTGCAAATTTAGAACGATAAACGAAAGTATCTAATCTAGATTCAAGTAAACCAATAAGATTTTCAGCTGTATCTCCTTTTTTTCTATTTGCCTCTTTGTAAATCATTTTAAATTGTTTTTCTCTTATATCACCATAATACCTTTTTAACTTTTGCTTTGCTAGTAACTGTGTTCCAAACTCTGTGGTTCTTTTATAGCCTAAAGCTCCATGAACTCCAGGAGGATAATTTCTTTTATGGTAAGGGTCTTTATCTGTACCCCACAAAGCTGCACCTATTCTTCGACTAATACCAAATTTTCTATTTAACCCTTTTGACACTGTAATATTTTATTTATTTCCAACCTTTACCATATCAGTATAATACAAAAAGGCGATAAGTCAATCACTTACAGTATAATTATTCAATCAGTAGTATTAGATGGATTTATGAAGATATGTGGAAAAATGTGTATAAAGATCAAAATTATGTATTGTCAATCTGCAGAGTCTATAGTATAAGTTCCTTTACAGCCTAAGTTTAACGTGAATCCTGTTTTGGTAGAGGTACAAGTAAGGTTTAACAATATTGAGTATTCATTAAAGGCACTCAAGAAAAAATTACAAAGAGAAGGTGTATTTAAAGTGATGCGAGAAAAAAGGGGATATGAAAAACCCTCAGAAAAAAAACTTAGAAAAAGCTTAGAGGCTAAGAAAAGAAAGCACAAGCATTATAAGAATTTTGTGTATAGGTAAGAGCTTCTTGCTTTTTAATTTACCCCTTTGTTTAATCTGAAACTTACAGGTTTGTGATTTATTATTTCATCATATTTGCAGTAATACTTTCTTTAATTTTCCTACTTATAGGTTATAAATCCACAAAAAACATAAAGAGTGATGATGCTTATTTTCTAGCTAATAGGAAATTGGGTGTTTTTGTTGTTTGTATGTCCCTTTTAGCAACCCAGTTAGGAGGTGGTGTGGTTCTAGGGACTTCTGAATTTTCTTATAAATATGGTATATACGGTATTTTTTATACTTTAGGACTATCTTTAGGTCTCATGGGTATAGCATTTTTTGGTGCTAAGCAATTGCGAGAAAAAAATATTGCAACAGTGGCAGAGCTGTTTGAAAAAGAATACAACTCCGTTGTACTAAGGAAAGTTGCTTCTGCCATTTCTATATTTTCACTTTATGGCATATTGGTTTCATTAATCATAGGAACAAGGAAATTTTTGATGAGCTTTGGCATAGAAAATGAATTAGTACTATATACCTTTTGGACAGTATTAATCATTTATACTGTTCTTGGAGGGATGAAAGCAGTAGTATATACAGATGTTGTTCAAATTATTGTTATTTTCCTGGTTTTCATAGTTGTTCTTGCATATTACACATTTAAGAATTTTGAATATATACAATTTTCTTTTGAAAACCTTTTAAATGTACAAAATACAGATAACGTATCCTTTACCCCATACATATTAGTGCCATTTCTATACGTTTTCATCGAGCAAGATATGGCTCAAAGATTTTTTTAGTGCTAAAAATAC
>CAZJPD010000018.1:0-18132 GCA_964547795.1 uncultured Candidatus Midichloriaceae bacterium
ATTGGTAAAAAAGAAAAGTTAATTCTTAGATGTTTATTTATTTTTGGTGGTTGGTGTTATACCTTAATGAATTATACTATACAACCTTGCGAAAATCTAAAATATGTGTATATAATGAGCGATAAAAGCTTTTAGTACAAAGGTTTTATCTAGTGCGACGTTTATTTAGTGTAGTTAAACTTGAAAAGATCAACTTTTTTTTATTTGGGATTGCTGTACTGGCTATTGTATATAATTTTTCTCTTAGTATTACACATAGTTCCCCCTTCAGGATGGAAAGAGCTACCAGTACGAAGATGGTTTTTTATCGGGAATCAAGAGAAAAAGATCAAGATTTTTCTCAGGCAGAACCCAATTCTGAATATATTGATTTTAAACATCACCACACAGTACAGAGTGGTGATACATTTATAAGAATCTTAACTAATATGGGAATACATCCATTAGAAGCACATGCTATTTCAAAAGAGATAAGTCGGATATACAGTGTTAAAACTCTTAGTATAGGGCAGAACATTAGTTTTTTATTGAGTGCAAACGATGGTTCTAGGGTAAAAGTAGGAGATAAACCACACAATATGAGTATACATATAGGAAACAAAATTATTGATGGTATATATGATCAAAAAAACAGCCCTTACAGCTTAAAGCTACTTAATCAAACCATCAGTAATAAATCAAAATTAGTGCAAGGGTTTGTTAAGGATAGTTTATATAGTAGTGCAATTAAAGCAGGTGCTTCTCCAGCTATAGTTATGGATTATATGAAATTACTCGAGCATGAGGTGAATTTTAAAAATGATATTAGGGCTAATAGCGAATTTCAAATTTTGTTTGATTACAGCGAAAATTCTCATGGTGAAAAAATAAGTGATGGGAATGTACTATATGCTCGTCTATCTTTAGGTAATAGAAGATTTGAAGTATACCAATATAAAGATAAAAATGGTAAAATTATGTATTTTCACAGTGATGGAAAAAATTTAAAAAAAGCCTTGTTGCAAAGCCCTATTCAACAGGCAAGAATATCATCAGGATTTGGGGTAAGAGTTCATCCTATTTTAAAATGCAGAAAAATGCACAAAGGTATAGATTACAGTGCAAAAAGAGGTACTCCCATTTTATCAGCAGGAGATGGTATGGTACAACTAGCACAATATGGGTCAGGCTATGGTAAATATGTTAATATAAAACATAACAATGAATACACTACCCTATATGCCCATATGAGCAAACTTAAGCTTGGAATAAAGAAAGGAACACGTGTAAAACAAGGTCAAATAATAGGTTATGTGGGTAGTACAGGTGGAGCTACAGGAGCACACCTCCATTATGAGGTAAGAAAATATGGAAACCCAATTAATCCTATTAAGGTAAACCCTCATATCCATAATCCCTTAGAGGGACAGAGGCTAGTTGCTTTTAAAAGTCAGAAGAAAAAAATAGATAAAATGATGCACGAGAAATCAGTCATAATATTGGCTAAAGGTCATACATCTAAGAAATAGTAAACAAAATATGAAAATATATGAGACTAAAAAGCTTGTATTTCTGTTGCTTGGTTTTTTGACAGCATGTAGCTCAGTTGAACAATCTGCAATAATTGAAAATAACCAATCAATATATTATGGCAAGGAAGGAAAATTCAGGTTTGTGAAGTTACAAGGGGGAGAAACAATTAACGAGATTGCAGAGAAGTATAATGTTCCCATAAGAGAAATAAAAAAGTTCAATTCTTACGATAATATTAAAGTTGGACAAATCATAAAAGTACCCATAGGAAACTATTACTTGGTAAAGGAGGATGATACCCTAAAAAATATAGCAAGAGTTCACGATGTAGACCTCAATCTTCTGGCAGAGGCAAATGGTTTGTCTGCGAAATCTGAAATCTATACTGGTGATTATATCAAAATTCCAGAAACGAAAACTGGTTTTGCAGAAAGCAAAGAAAATCAGCATATTGATTTTGAATCATCCGAAGTTTACGATTCAGATTCTGATGAAAAAGATGGGGTAAATGATATGCAGATAGAAGGTATGAAAGAAGCACTGACAGCTACTGGCACTGTATCCATTGCACCTAAATCTGAAATACGTACTAAATTCTTTAAAAACAATACCCCTATAAATTCAAAAGATTTTATTTGGCCAGTTTACGGTAAGGTGATACAGGGGTATGGAGATCATAATGGAAAGTTTAATGAAGGTATCAATATTGCTGCCAATAAGGGGACAGTAATTAAAGCAGCCGCTAAAGGGCAAGTAGCTTATGTAGGTAATCAAAAAGAATATGGCAACCTCATAATAATAAGGCACAACAATGGGTATATGACAGCATACACTCATGTTGATAAAATTTTAGTAAAAAGGGGGCAGATCATAAATCAAGGTGTACAAATAGCTACAGTTGGTAGCTCAGGTAATGTTGATATACCACAGTTGCAATTTTCTATGAAAAAAGGCAATCATACCATAAACCCAGATGGCTAGCCTATAAATTTTTATGAAGAACACTTTCTATATTACAACTCCTATATATTATGTAAATGATAAACCTCACATTGGACACGCATATACAAACGTAGTGTCGGACATTATAGCAAGGTTTAAAAGGTTAGATGGATTTAAAGTTAAGTTTCTAACTGGTACAGATGAACATGGGCAAAAGGTTGAAAAATCTGCACAAAAATTTGGATATGACACTCAAGAATTTGTGGATAAAATAGCTCAAAATTTTAGCAATTTAGCCAAAGACCTAAATCTATCCAATGATGATTTCATCAGAACAACCGAAACTAGACATAAAGAATTTGTAACAGGTATTTGGAAAAAACTCATATCAAATGGGAATATATATTTAGGAAAATACAAGGGCTGGTATTCCGTAAGAGATGAAGCTTATTATATAGAATCAGAACTGGTAGATGGCAAAGCCCCAACAGGAGCAAGTGTGGAATGGATTGAAGAACCAAGCTACTTTTTTAAACTTTCTGCTTGTCAAGATAAGCTATTGGAATTTTATAATGCAAATCCAGATTTTATAAAGCCAATAGGACGAAGAAATGAAGTGGTTTCATTTGTACAATCTGGACTTAAGGATTTATCAGTTTCAAGAACCTCGTTTTCTTGGGGAATAAAAGTACCAAATGATGATAAGCATGTGATCTACGTATGGCTAGATGCTTTATTTAATTATATTTCCGCTTTAGGGGACAAAAATGCGTTTTTTTGGTCTGCAGATTTACAAATAGTTGGTAAGGATATTTTGAGATTTCATGCTGTTTATTGGCCAGCTTTTCTTATGGCAGCTGACTATCAACCTCCTAAAAGGATTTTTGCCCATGGATGGTGGACAAATAATAGAGAGAAAATCTCTAAGTCATTAGGTAACATCATTGATCCATACGATATAATAGAAAAATATGGCTTAGACTATTTTCGTTATTATCTAGTTAGAGAGGTAACGTTTGGTAATGATGGCAACTTCTCAGAAGAAACCTTTATTAAAAGAATAAATTCTGAGTTAGTAAATAAAGTGGGTAATCTTGTTTATAGAACTGCAAATTTAATATATAAGAACTGCGAGCAAAAAATACCAAAGCCAAGTATATACACCGATAAAGATAAAACTATTTTAACCCAAGCTTATGACCTTATTGCAACAATTCGTTTCTTAATCGATGAACAATCTTTAAAACGAGTTTTAAAGGAAATAATCAACTTGGCAACTATGGCTAACATATTTATAGATGAAGAAGCTCCATGGAATTTAAAAACATCTGACACTGCTAGAATGCAAACAGTGTTATATGTTTTAGCTGAAGTAATTAGGATTATCGCAATACTATTACAACCTTTTGTGCCAGATTCTACTCGCCAAATGCTTGATTATTTCAACATAAAAGAAAGAAAGTTTAATATTTTAAATGAGTCCAATGCCATAATTTCAGGTACTGTTATAGAAAAGCCAAAAATTATCTTTAATAAAATTGAAATTACATAATGGATTTATTGCCATAAAAAAAGTAGATTGTCTTATAAATCACTTACAGCTTAATGTATGTCTAAAAAAGAAAAAATTGTTAAAACTGATAGAGGGTTTGATAAGCTTGCAGAAAGAGTTGCCCAAACAGATAGTAATGAAGTAGTGCAGATTTCAAAAGAGAATATCAAAGATGAAACTATTGACAATCTATTAAAAGAGTTTGAAAAGAAGGCAAATAAAGGTAAAGATGGTATTGAGTTTTGGTATGCTAGGGATTTGCAGGTTTTGTTTGAGTATGAATTGTGGCAAAATTTTCAGAAGATAGTAAATAAAGCCAAACAAGCTTGTAAAACTAGTAAAAAAGCGGTAGACAACCATTTTATTGACGTCAATAAAATGGTAAAAATAGGTTCAAATACCTCCAGAACAATACAAGATTATAAACTCACAAGATATGCCTGCTATTTAATAGCACAGAACGGAGATCCAAAGAAAAAACCAGTTGCCTTTGCACAAACTTACTTTGCAGTGCAGACAAGAAGGCAAGAAATACAAGATATAGAGATAAGAAACCTTACGGAGGATGAAAAAAGAGTAAAATTAAGAAACGAAATAAAAGGATACAATAAATCTTTATCAAGTGTTGCATATAGCTTTGGAGTTATAGAGCCTTTAGATTATGCAAAATTTCAAAATGCAGGTTACAAAGGTTTATACGATGGAGAAGCTGCAAAAGATATAGCAAACCGCAAAGGACTTAAGAAGAAGGATGATATTCTTGATCATATGGAAAGTGAAGAATTAGCAGCGAATTGGTTTAGAGTCACTCAAACAGAAGCTCAATTAAAAAAAGACAATATACATGGCAGACAACATACTAATAAAACACACTATGAAGTTGGTCAAAGGGTTCGTAACACTATGGTTAATAAGCCTGAAGATTTACCAACTCCAAGTAAAAGTGTCAAGCAGTTAGAAAAAGAGCAAAAGAAAGTTCTTAATGGTCAAAATAAGGTTAATAAGTTGAAATGATTGTGAAACAATACACAGTTTTGTCATTATTTAGTGGTTGTGGTGGACTTGATTTAGGCTTTTGTGGAAACTTTAAATATCTAAATAAGCACTATAATAGCCTGAATTATTTCCAGTTAGTAGAAATAGATAATTCAAGAGACGGTAAGCTTAGTATGGAAATAGGTTCAGCAAGAGAGCGAATAATTACCGCATTGTTGATATATAAATTACCCACTTATAACAAATATAAACATGCCAAATGCAAATAACAAATCCTACAAGATATTTCTATCTGCAGGAGAAGCATCAGGAGATAATTTAGGTGCAGAGTTAACCACTTCTCTCAAAAAAGAGGGAAAAAACAGATATGAGTTTTACGGCATTGCAGGTCATAGCATGCAAAAAGCCGGGAATATCAAAAGTATTTTTCCAATTCAGGAATTATCTGTTACTGGTTATTTTGAGGTTATTCCAAAGTTATTTAAAATACTATTTCGTTTACTACAAACTGCATTCTTTATAAAAAAACTCAAACCACATGTCATTATCACTATAGATGCCCCTGATTTTAACTTTTTACTTGTTAAATTTATACGATTTTTAAAATTAAATACATACATCATCCATTATGTAGCTCCGACCGTTTGGGCATACAAGCCAGAAAGGGCAGCAAAATGTGCAAAGCTATTTGACTATATGATGGTAATTTTCCCATTTGAAAAAAAGTATTTTGATGAGGTAGGGCTGAAATGCAGCTATGTGGGAAATCCAACAATTGATAAAATCAAAAGTTATACAGACGAACAAAAAATTCAAATCAAACAGAGATATGGATTATTAGACAAAAAAATTATTAGTATTATACCAGGAAGCAGAAACAATGAATTAAAATATCATCTTCCCATTCTCAAAACATTTATCCAAAAGATGAATGATAATCATGATGACCTATGCTTTATCATCCACACCTTAGATAACATTGTGGATCAAATAAAAAAGTGCTTTTGCATAAAAAATGTGATGATCTCTAAGGATGAAATGGAAAAAGGGGAACTTGGCAATATCAGTGATCTGATTATATGTAAATCAGGGACAAGTGTATTAGAATCCGTTGCTAAAATAATACCCATAATTGCATTTTATAAAATGAATAGTTTAACAGCCTACTTGGTCAAGAAAAAGCTGAAAATAAAATATGTAACGATTTGTAATATCATAATGAATAAAGCTATTATTCCAGAGTTATTGCAGGAAAATTTCACAACTCAGAATTTGTCGAATGAAACCCAAAAACTACTGTACAATAGCAAAGAAAGCAAAAAGCAAATTAGGGGATTGAAGTCATGTTTGTCACAATTTAATGCAGGTACTAGTAATAGGATAGAAAAGCCTAAGGATATTATCAAGAGCTACTTATAGCTTATCTCACTAAAGTTCATACATCTACCATTACAAAGAAGTTTACATAATCCGTCATCACGATGGAGCAGACATAAATCAAGTTGTCATCACGAGGTCGCAACAGCGATCGTGGTGATCCAGGGATTGCCACACTCACTCTGTGAGTTCGCAATGATAGGGCAGGAGGGTGGATTGCCATGCTTGTTGCACAGGCTCGCAATGACGAAAATATATTCATAATATCCATATTTTAATAGTATATGCTATAAATAGCAATAAATTAAGTTTTCTTCTTGTTGGTCTCACAAATATTTTAACAAGTAGAGGTTAAAAAAAGGTGAATTATAAATGTGTATCAGGTAATAAGAATAAGTAATAAAAGAATAAAGGATAATTTTATGAACAAATCTCCAAAATCAAATTATATTTTACCTATTGGTAAAGCAGATCAGGAAAGATTAAAGATATTAAATGAAGTTTTTGGGAAATATAGCAGAGCATCATTTGATAAGGTAGGACTCAAGAAAGGACAGAAGGTTGCTATATTTGGATGTGGCAGTGGTGAATGTATTGACTATGTGTATCAGAAGATAGGAGATGAAGGTAAGTTATTGTGTATTGATATTAGCCCAGAACAGATTGCCCCTACAAAAGAGGTTTTGACAGAGAAAAGTATTCTGAATGTAGAATATAAAGTTGCAGATATACAAGATGTTAGGGGAGATGAAAGTTATGACCTTGCGTATTGTCGTCTTGTTCTAATACATGTTAAGCAACCTAGGAAAGGTATTAAAAGTATGTTGAGTTTTGTAAAACGAGGTGGTTTCATTGCATGTGATGAATATAGTGCAAATTATAGGTATTGCTATCCTGAAGCTAAGGTTTTTCAAAGAATTCAAAAGATGACGATGAGAATAAATAAAGCCCTTGGTAAGGATTCTATATATGGAGAGAAACTCTATCACAAAATGTTAAATTTTGATGTAGAGCTAGTTCATTTTGAGTTTAACATGCCAATATTTAACTCTGCTAGAAAAAAGCAATTAGCAATCACATCTTGGGAAGGAATAAAGGAGAAAGGAGTTGTTAGGGATATAATTCAAGACAAAGAAATAGATGAGATAATAAGTAAACTAAAAGAATACCAAAATGATGAGAGTATGTTTCAGAGTTCTGGAGGATTATTCCAGTATATAGGGAGGAAGAGATAAGTTGTAGAAATTGACATTTGATTTTACAATTATAAAAATAACCCGAACTGCAGATAAGAACTACCTATAATGGTGGTAATAGGGTGGCTCAAAGAAAATGGGGGTTTTAAGATAAGAGGTAGAAAGTAATATGTTTTTGTAGGTTGTAAAGATAAAAAGCACACATATAAGGTGATTCTAGCTTAAAACAAGCCCAAACGATATATTTATCACAATCTTTTGTAAGCTCTATAGTTTCTCGTTTATAGCTATAGCATAGAGTAATAAGGTTAAGACATTATAGTATCAATACATACCCATCATTGCAAGCCTACAACAGTAGGCGTGGCAATCCACCTTTTATAAGGGTATACCTTACTGTTCCATGCTATAAATACTAAAGTGAAACTAACTGTATACCTTTGCCATTTTTTTACTCCTTTTTTTGATTTTATGATTTCCTTATGTCGCATTCTTCCCTTTGTTATATGTGGTATTACTTTTACTGAACTTTTTCCATGTGCAGTTTTTTCCCAATAATGAGGCTTGAATAGTAATTGAAACAGTGCATAGCAGAATGGCATGGTATATAAGAGAAGGTAAAACGGATATAAAAAGCAGACTTTAAAGAGGAATGGTTTTTGCTCTTTGTGTATTAAGAATAAAGGTATTATCAGCGTACAATATACCCATAACATGCAGTAGAATAAGAATATATATTTCGTAACAGGGGCAATTTTTTCTGAAATATTTGTGCTGTTGAACAGGTAGGAGATAAATAACACTATCAAGAAAGGAATAGATAGTGATATCGCAGATGATAAGCCTATGAAATAATAAAGACTGAATATACACTTAGCCCCGTTATTCTGGTGCTTTGGAAAGCCTGTGCGGGATTGAACCAGAAAAGTGATTATGTGTCCCTTGACCCATCTGGAACGTTGTTTTATCCAGGATTTTACATCGATTACTGTTTCCTCTGACGTATAACTATCTAACATCTTAATTTTATAATTTTTTCTGGACAAACGATATGTAATATCCGCATCTTCAGTTACATTATAGGCATCCCATCCATGGATTTTCCGCAAGGCTTGCAGTTTAAAGTGATTGCTTGTTCCCCCTAAAGGGACAGGGACCCCATTTTCAGAAAACCCTGGTAAGATGAAGTTGAAATGAACCAGATATTCTAATGTGCAGAGTTTTGTCAGAAGATTTTCTGAATGATTATAGAATGTGAGTTTTGCCTGGAGGCATGCAAGTTCTGGGTCATTATGTTTTTTGAAAGTCTGTACAGCCACGAGCAGTTGATCTGTTTCCGGAATATCTTCTGCATCATAAATTACAAGATATTTTCCTGTGGCATGTTCAAGTCCATAATTACAGGCTCTGGCTTTTGTTTTAGGTCCATGATCTGGTACAATCAATATGGAAAAATAAGGAGGAAGCTTTTTTTGAGAAATAGCATCTATAGTTTCTTTATCATCTGCTTCGAGCAGAATTAAAATCTGTAATAATTTTTTTGGATATACCAAGTCTATCATCGCTTGGATAAGCTTATCTACAATCTCTGCTTCCTTATACAATGGAAGCAGGATTGTATAACTGTCATGTAAATTATTCATATTCCTTTCTAATTAAATTGAAACTTTTTATAATAAGAGGAGTAAGTCTGCAGATGGAAACAACATTTGTGATATGAGCAAATCCGCAGATAAAGCTACATTCGAAATATTCCAGAGAGGTAAATACAAGCAGCAGGATAGCACAGACAAAAAACTTCTGCCTAGGTAGCAATATTTTCTCTACAGTCATGCAATTCCCTTCTGCACATAAAGAAATTTGGGTTGAGTCAGATAATGAGATAGAATGACCAGGACTATATGTTAGAGAGACTGAATCCTTTAAACAAATTTCCTGAGCATTATTATCATTACTCGTTACATAGTGGTTAGCATCCCTGCTATTTGCTTTTCCCATGCAAACCTTCTACCATTACTCATCGCTTGCCAAGCTACCATAATACAGAATAAATGTTAAGAAGAATATTTTTGGGATTGCCAACTAAAGAAAGATGAAGCAATGGGTTTATAGATAGGCAAAAGAATGGCTGAGTGGAGGGATGTTAAAAACAGCGAAACTAAATCAGCAGATTTTGGGATTTCAGCCATTTCGGGGGCAATCATTATAATAATTGACTGTAAAATTATTCCTGGTGTTTGGTATTGCTTATACCTTCTTTCAGATAAGCATAACCAGTAATAACTGTAAGACCTGCTGCTATCCAAATTGTAATTTGACCCAGCAGATTTGTATATGCAATGCCGGTACTCTCTTCTCCAAGAAGCAATATAATAATAGCTACCATCTGAGTTGCTGTTTTGATTTTTGCCAAGTAACTTACAGGAAGACTGACTTTCACTTTCAGTTCTGCTAAATACTCACGCATTCCCGAAACTAAAATTTCTCTGCACAATATCACTAATGCTGGCAATACTGGGGCAATACCCTTATCCACCATCATCATAAGAGTAGCAACAACAAGCATTTTATCTGCAACTGGGTCTAAAACCCCTCCAAAATTCGACTGTACCTTCCAAGTTCTAGCTAAAAAACCATCAAAATAATCAGTAATACTTGCAAACACAAATATGCCAGTTGCTACGTAATGAGCGAATTTAGCTTCTATATAAAAAGCTGAAACCAAAATAGGTATCAGTGCTATTCTCGACAAGGTTAAAATATTAGGTATGTTCTTTTGCATACATCTTATGTATTATCATCTAATCTAATGTGTACACTGAAAAATGCTTTTTGCAAATTTCTGCCTCACAAGCAATCTGTAACTAATCCCCATGCTTATCTTCTTCTTTTTTCTCTTTGTTATTATCCTCAACCTCATCGAACGATAGTAATGCTTCCATATTTTCTTTTACTATAACATCATGTACTTCTTTTCGAAGAATCGTGGAAGACTTAGGAGATTCTATCCCCAATTTTATGGAGTTACGATTGATGGTAATAATTTTTATTTTTACATCATTATTGATAATAATCGATTCATCTATTTTTCTTGTCAAATATAGTATAACCGATATACCTTTTTAAAGTATTTCAAAATTGTACTGCTTTAAGTTATAACAAAGAATAATACTTTTAACCATAAAATTTATTTATATACCAGCACTCCTTGCTATACAAAGAAAAAGGTAAATGAATTTATCTGAATTTTCAGTAAATTATTTATACAGTACCCTGATAGTATTTTGCAGGGTTGGTTGTGTAGTAATGTTTGTCCCTGGTATAGGAGAGACGCTGATATCTGTGAGGATAAAATTGTTGTTTCCATATTGCTCACAATTATAATTGCTCCTATTGTAACATCTGTATCGGGTAATATAGTTTTACCAAATAGTGCAATAGAGCTGGTATTGAATGTTACGACAGAAATTGTAATAGGCTCTTTTATCGGTTTATTTTTAAGGATAATAGTTTCAGCAGTTAGTATATTGGGGTTTATCATTAGTAATACTATGGGACTATCGGCTGCAACTTTAATTGACCCCACTCAAGTTTCGCAACAAGGAACTTTAGTAGGAAATTTTTTTACTATTTTGAGCATTGTTTTGATATTCGCATTTGGCATAGACCATGAGGTTATAAGGGATATTATTACAAGTTATAAAACTTTCAAGTTAGGAAGCTTTTCAGAATTTTATGCCGATTATACCAAAAGCATTATAATGGCTGTGAATGACACTTGGGCATTAGGCGTGAAAATGGCTGCATCTTTCATAATAATAGGGTTATTGATTAATATTGGGGGCGGTGTTTTATCAAGATTGATGCCACAACTACATATATTTTTTCTTATAATCCCCTTACAAGCACTGATAGGATTTTTTCTATTATCAATTACAATATCGTCTATTATAATTTGGTTCATAGAACAATATAAGTATTACATTGATGTGTTATTTGGCTAATGGCAGGGGAGCAACAAGAAGATAAATCGCAAAAAACCGAACAACCTAGCCCTAAGAAGTTAGCAGATGCTAGAAAAGGGGGGAATGTTCCTATGTCACGGGAGTTCAATAGCTTTATAATATTTTTGTTCGCCACGATGCTGGTCACATTAATCATGCCAAACATTAGTATAAAAGCCACACATCAGCTTTCTTATTTCATAGAACAATCATATCAGATAATCTTAAATCCCAATTCTCTTATTGCATTAATAAAGCAAGTTTTAACTATACTTTTTTCGATTTTAGCAATTCCCCCTCTTTTTTGCATAATGGCAGTAATTATTGCAAATATAATCCAAAACGGTATTTTATTTGTTCCTGAAGTTATAAAATTTCAGCTCAATAGAATATCTATTATATCAGGATTTAACAAAATTTTCTCTTTTAATTCCTTAGTTGAGCTATTTAAGGGAATAGCTAAAATATTCATAATCAGCATGGCAGTCTACATAACATTAAAAACAGATTTCGCTAAACTTAGTGTACTTCATACGTTGGATGTTGGAAGCATTTTAGGATTTTTGAATCAGTCATTAAAAGAGATACTAATCATAACCTGCATCATTCTGGCATTTATTGCAACTTTAGATTTCATATATCAGCAACATAAATACACCTCAAATTTAATGATGAGTAAGGAAGAGATAAAGAAAGAGCATAAAGAAACTGAGGGTGACCCTCAAATTAAAGCTAGGCTAAAAAGTATAAGGAGTAAAAAAGTGAAAGAAAGAATGATGGCTGCAGTTCCAAAAGCTGATGTCATAATTACTAACCCTACGCATTATGCTGTAGCACTAAAATATTCACCAAATAAAGGCATGTCAACACCCATTGTTGTTGCAAAAGGGATAAATAACATAGCACTAGCAATTATAAAAATTGCCAAAGAAAATAAGATATCTATATTCGAAGATGCACCACTTGCACAAGCTTTATACAAAGCTGTAGAACTTGATCAGGAAATACCATTTGAACATTACAAGTCAGTTGCAAAAATTATAGCTGAAGTAATGAAGTTAAAAAGAAGCATTTAGGAAAAGTTATAGCCAATTACAACCACCCTTTTCTTTTAAAATAAAGGTATGGAATTACCGCAGATATAATGATGAGTAATAAAGATAATGGATAGCCAAATACGAGATTCACCTCTGGCATATATTTAAAGTTCATTCCATAAATGCTTGCAATCAAGGTTGGGGGCATAAACACGGCTGCTGCTACAGTAAATACCTTGATGATAATATTTTGTTCCACAGATATCATACCAAGAGTAGCATCCAATAAAAAGCCGTTTCTTTGAGATAAAAAATTAGCATATTCACTTAGAGAACCAATATCCCCAGAAACATGTTTTATTCTTAATCTTGAATCTCTTTTACCCATATACTTAGCATTATCTATTTGACTAAAATATATTACCATCCTATTCAAGCTCACCAAACTTTCACGATTCTTTGATATTACAGTTCCTGTATGCCCTATCCTTCTAATTATATCATTATGAAATTCAGAGGAATTCTTTTTTCTATCTATTGGTTTTTCAAACACGATCTTTAGCAAATCATCGATTTCATTTCCCACTTCCTCCAAAATATCTGCACAACAATTTACCATAAAGTCAAGCACTGTTGTTAAAATATGCTCTGGAAGGAGAGTTTTCTTTTTATCCCTGAAAGCCCATGTGTTCAAATAATCAAATGATTTGGGCTTATCATATCTAGTGGTAATTAAATATTTATTAGTTAAAATAAATGTTATTGCTATACTACCTGGATACTCTTCACTTTCTTTATCCAAAACAGTTACTGTCATATAATCAACACCATCTTTTACATAAAATGGGCTGGTAATCTCAAACTTATCCATTTCCTCCTCGGTAGGAGCTTCAATATTTAATATTTTTTCAATATATCTTTCTTCTTCTAATTTTGGTTCTATTAAGTCAATCCATACTGTGTTATCCGGCAAAGTATCGTTCACTTTTATCTCTTTTTTTCTAATACCAGCATCTTTATTTTGAGATAATACCACAATCATGTTGAATGCTACTTTTTAGAATTTATCGGTTTATACCATAAAAATATAAACTTTGTAATATTAATAATCATATATATCAAAGATTTTTTTATGTTCATCAACTGCAAATCTATCAGTCATGCCTGCAATATAATCTGTGACTCTTATTGATAATGATTTTTCATTTTTAAAATCTATTTTTTGCTGCCAAGTTTGCGGGAGAGTCTTCTGATAATTTATAAAATGAGTAAATAAATCTTGAATAATTTTCTTATTTTTTAAAGCAATTCTGTTGACCCTAAAATTTCTATAAACATGATCAAATAAGAATTTCTTAAGCTCTTTTAACATCAATGCTACAGGTTTGGAAAAAGTTACAATAAATACATCTGATTTCATCACCTGCTGGTTATTTGTTATATCCAAATCTACAATATTACTGCTAGTTTCATTGATTAAATCTTCAACTAAAAACTTACCAAAATTCCTCAATGCCTCTCTCTTGAGGGATTCTCCTTTTATACCTGGATATTCTATAATCACTTGGTTATAAATATCCCTAAATATATCAATTTGACAAAAATCCTCCAGCACGACAAACCCTGCTCTTACTCCATCATCAATATCATGCTTTGAATATGCAATATCGTCTGCCAACGATGCTATTTGGGATTCTAAAGAAGCATTTTTAGTGAAATCTATAGGGTATTTGTAAAGAATCTCTTTTAAATTGCCATATGATGGACTTGTTTTGTCTACAGGACCATTATGTTTCAAAATACCATCTAATACCTCTAGTGTTAAATTAAGACCATCAAAATTAGGAAATTGCTTCTCAAGCTTTGTAATAATCCTCATGACTTGCACATTATGATCAAACCCATTAAACTTAGAGGTAGCAATATTTAGTGCATTTTCTCCAGCATGACCAAAAGGTGGGTGTCCTAAATCATGTGATAAAGCAATGATTTCTGCTAACTCCTCATTCAATCCCAATCTTTTTGCCACATACATGGCAATCTGACTTACTTCCAGAGAGTGGGTTAATCTTGTTCTATAATGATCTCCTGTATAATTTATAAATACTTGTGTTTTATATTTCAATCTTCTGAAGGCTTTTGAATTTACTATTCTAAACTTATCTTCAAGAAAATCATATTCTACACTTTCATTACACACTCTCCCAGATGACTTAAAACAACCTAAATTACCACTTTTTGTATTCATATCTAAAAATTATGGGGCGAGTAACGGAACTCGAATCCGCGACCTTAAGTTCCACAAACTTACGCTCTAACCAACTGAGCTATACCCGCCATAAATCTACCTCAGTTAATATAATTAAATATACAAAAGATCAATAGTTCGTTTGATATATTACAGATTTTTACTGCTTTATTTATGTTATTCTAATAGTCAAGATTTGCGACCTTAAGTGCATTGTTCTTGATAAATTCTCTTCTTGGTTCTACCACATCTCCCATAAGCGTTGAAAATACTTCTTCAGCTTCACTTACATCGTTCACCTTCACTTGAAGCAATGTTCTATTTTTAGGGTTGAGCGTAGTTTCCCATAACTGATCAGGGTTCATTTCTCCTAATCCCTTAAACCTTTGAATATACAGACCCTTTTTTGTATTGTTAAACAATTTTCCTATTAAATCGGTAATAGTAGTGTATTCAAGTTTTTCATCTTTATAATAAATCTGACCTTTTGTAATGAAATCATTTAATTCGTCTACTAAATTATGAGCTGTTTCCCTGTTTTTTTCGGAAAAAAAGTGTTTGGAAATTTTATAACTTTCTCTTACTCCTTTTTCTAATTTGACCAATTCTAAAGTATCATCAATAAGATTGCACTGCCATTCAATAATACTACCCTTAAAGCGGTTGTTTAAATCAGCTATAAACTCTTTAGCATCATACCCTTGATTTGAAAACTCGAAAAATTCATTAAATAATAATGCTTCTATTATGTATTCTGGAACTTGATTTATGTAATTTTTGGTGATGTTGGAGAAATTTATCAACTTGTTCAAAATTTCCATCACTTCATTTCCTATTATCTCCTTCTGCTCCAGTTTTATAATGCTATTTTTCACTATAATGTCTTTTAAGTAGCTATAAAGCTCTGTTTCATCCTTTAAATATGTATCAGATTGTCCCCTCTTTACCTTGTATAACGGGGGTTGTGCAATGTACAAAAATCCATTTTCTATTAATGAAGGCATATACCTGAAGAAAAATGTCAGTAATAGTGTTCTAATATGTGCTCCGTCCACATCAGCATCTGTCATTATAATAATTTTATGATAACGTAATTTAGAAAGATCAAATTCTTTATCCTCAAGACTAGTACCAAGTGCAGTAATTAAAGCACCTATTTCAGCAAAGTTTAGCATCTTATCAAATCTGGCTCTCTCAACATTAAGTATTTTTCCTTTAAGTGGTAGAATTGCTTGCGTCTTTCTATCACGTCCTTGTTTAGCAGAACCACCTGCAGAATTACCCTCAACTAAAAACAGCTCTGATTTAGCAGGGTCTTTTTCCTGACAATTTGTAAGCTTTCCGGGTAGCGTGGAGATTTGCAAACCTGCCTGCTTACGTGAAATATCTCTAGCTTTTCTAGCTGCCTCCCTTGCTATTGCGGATTCAGCCATCCTACCAATAACTGTTTTCGCTTCTTTAGGATTCATCTCAAGCCATTTGGCAAACTCTTCTGATACTACTGACTCAACAACTGTACGTACCTCACTGCTGATTAGCTTATCCTTTGTTTGTGATGAAAATTTAGGATCAGGAACACGCACGGATATGATAGAAGTCAAGCCTTCTCTCATATCATCTGGGCTGATTTTTACCTTTTGCCTTTTTTGTAATTGGTTGGTTTCAATATAGTTATTAATCACCCTGCTCAATGCTCCTCTAAATCCCGTCAAGTGAGTACCCCCATCTTTTTGACGGATATTATTAGTAAATGTCAGAGTGTTTTCATGGTAGCTGTTGTTCCATTGAAATGCCACATCAACAACAATTTCATTCTGTTCGCCAGTTATTCTAATCGTTTTGTTGATCGCATGCTTTGCTCTATCAAGATATTTTACGAAGTTCAAAATACCGCCTTCAAAATGCAGATTTGCTGATTTTTCTTCTTCGCTACGTCTATCATATAATTCAATTGAAACCTCAGGATTGAGAAATGCTAATTCCTTAAACCTGTGTTCAAGTACTGTAAAACTGAATTCTATTTGGGAAAATGTTTGATCTGAAGGAAAGAACTGAACCTGAGTTCCTGTTTTATTCGGATATAGGCTTTCCTTGCTCTCAAATTCCTTCACCTTATGTCCATGCTCAAAACGCATGTTAAATTCCCTTCCATCTCTCCATACAGTTAGTTCCAACCACTCAGAAAGTGCATTTACAACGGATATACCAACACCATGTAAACCACCAGATACTTTATAAGAATTATCATCAAATTTACCACCTGCATGTAGTTGCGTCATGATTACTTCTGCTGCAGAAATCCCTTCTTCTTTATGAACATCTATTGGAATACCCCTACCATTATCTATCACTGTAACCGAGCCATCTCTATTAAGAATAACGATTACCTTATCACAATGCCCAGCTAACGCTTCGTCTATAGCATTATCGATAACTTCATATACCATGTGATGCAATCCAGAACCATCATCGGTGTCACCAATATACATGCCTGGACGTTTTTTTACGGCTTCTAATCCTTTTAATACCTTTATAGCATCAGCATCGTAATTTTGCTCTTCTATCTCTGTGGACATTGCCTGATTAATAAGTAGAGTTACAACCTTGTAATATAGATCACTATTAAAATCAAGATAGCATTAGCGAAAGATGGATTTTGTCTTTATTTTTCGGATTAGTACATTTTAAGGTTATTTAATCTTCGAGACTAAAAATTTTTCCAGTTCATTGATATTTAGTACAAAAAATGTTTCGTTATCCGTTAATCTTTGTAGTCTTTTTATCTTAGTTTTACCCCCTGTCTTAGAGTCCTTTTGTAGATAATAATCACCATCGCAAATTGCTAGAAATATTGTATTCTTCTCATGGCAATCTCTAGCATGATTTGGGAAATCTTGAATATCCTTATATTGATTGTCTTGATCACCTCCACTCTTTTCTGTATATTTATGAGAGGCATAAAATATGTAATCTTTGCAATTCCAGGTGAAGTCTATAGATTTAGTATCCTTAGGTTGTTTTTTTAATGATTCACCTTTAAAAATCTTGCCTTTTGTTAAATAAATTGCATTTTTACCTCCAGCTGGTAGGACCTTAAAGTTCTTAACTATATTAAGGGAACGTATATATTGAGAAGCAAGTTTTTGATAAAAGTTTTGTTTTGCTGGGTCTTTTGCAAAAAGACACCTAAAAATCTCATCATCTATAACTTTCTTTTTTATTTCATCAAAAGAATATCCGAATTTATTTGACCAATTTGAAATCTTTA
>CAZJPD010000019.1:0-17614 GCA_964547795.1 uncultured Candidatus Midichloriaceae bacterium
TCTATATGAATCATATTCTTGACCATTACTCTTGATTAGAACCCCCTATCCCTGTTCCCTCATTAACAATTATTTCAGTTTTGAACACCTATCCTTCTTTTACAATAGTAACATGTGCGTTCAATGCGTCTTTGAAATACTTTTTTACTGTATCTTTCAAGTGTTTCTTGATATATTCATTCAAGCTTACTCCTATTTTTAAGTGTTTTCCGTAAACTGTTACATCTATAAATTCTACCACTCATTTCTTATGACTTTAATGAATTTAATTTTTGAGATCAACACTTTTTATTACCCTTGATAGGGAATCAATATAGCACAAAACAGTTAGGCTAAGATATATTAAATCATACCTAGCTAATACCATTAAGATATGGAATGTTATTACAAAAAAGTCTGCTATATATCGTTTATCTACATACTTTAAATAACCTGCTTGCTTCGCTTTTTTCTTACCACATTTCCGTATTCTATCCCTGTAAAAAAGAGTTGTCATGGTAATGTTTTTTCACTAAAGTTAAACTCACTATAAATTAATTTTTGATATGGCTTCATGACAAAGAGCATAAGAGAGGTGTTTGTGATAATTTTTGCACCGATTATACTGATGATGCTAGTCCTGTATTTTTTCAGAGGCGAAAAGGATTTAGAAGTTGGAATAAACCCAGATCATCCACCATTCGAATTTATAAAAGATGATAACATAGAAGGATTTGATGTAGACCTTATCAAAAGACTTGTTTGTAAGTTGGATAAAAGAGCTAAAATATCAAAAGTAAAGTTTTCAACCTTTGCTCATGTTTTATATTCTGGTCAAGTTGATATGGCAATTAGTGCATTTTCAAAAGATTCAAAAAAAGCTAAGAACATAAAGCTTTTTTCAGTTCCTTATTATACCACTTCATTTACTGTCATTACAAAAAAAGAAGGAAACGTTAATTCCTTAGAAGACTTACCTGAAAATTCTAAAATAGGAGTTCAAACAGGTAGTATAATGGAGAAGTTTATTAATAAATTTAATACAGAAAACCAGGCTTCTATTGATGTGGTATCCAATGCTTCTAATGCTGATCTGATTGAAAAATTAAAAATAGGTGAGATAGATGGCATGATAGTAGAGAAAGCAGAAGTTTCCAGTCTTATTAAAAATGCACCTGAGTTGGTATATTTTTCTGTACCAGAAAGTACAAAGGGGTATGAAAGACAAGGGTATGTAATAGGGTTTAGAAAGGATTCTGATCTTGTTGAAAAAATCAATAAAGAAATAGAGGAAATGAAAAGCAGTGGAGAGATGGATTATCTATTGAAAAAATGGGGGCTAGCAAATTAATTAATGAAACTTAGATGTGGTATAGTTGGATTGCCAAATGTAGGAAAGTCAACTTTGTTTAATGCCTTAACTAGTAGTTCTCAAGCGAATGCCGAAAATTATCCGTTTTGTACAATTGAGCCAAATATTGGTGTTGTGGCTGTTCCTGATGATAGAATAAATAAGTTGGCAGAAATTGTGGGTTCTAAAAAAACCATTCTAGCACAAATAGAATTTGTAGATATCGCAGGTCTTGTAAAAGGTGCAAACAAAGGTGAAGGCTTGGGTAACAAGTTTTTATCACACATACGAGAGGTTGATGCCATTGTGTATATACTGAGATGTTTTGAAGATGATGATGTTACTCATGTTGAAGGAAAAGTCGATTCATTAAGGGATAGTGAGATAATAGAAACAGAGTTGATATTGGCTGATATAGAAAGCTTAAACAAGCAACTTACATATGCTGAAAAAAAGGCAAGGCAAGATAGGTCTTATGCTGATCAAATAGTTTTGATAAAGGAAATACTTGAGTTACTCAATTCAGGAAAACCAACAAGGCTATTTATGAATGATAATAACGAACAGGAAATTAAGACTTTAAATTTACTCACCTCAAAGCCGTTTTTTTATATATGTAATGTAGAAGAAGGGAGTGTCGCAAGTGGTAATAAGTTTACAGGTATTATTGAATCTAAAGCGACAGAACAGAATACTGTCAGTATTAATATCTCCGCAAAAATAGAGGAAGAAATTGCTAATCTCAGTGAAGAGGATGAGAAAGAAGAATTTTTGCAAAGCCTAGGACTTCAAGAAAGTGGTTTAAATAGAGCCATTAATGCAGGATACAAAATACTTAATTTAAGCACATATTTTACTGCAGGACCTAAAGAAGCACGTGCTTGGACTTTTAAAAATGGCATGAATGCACAACAGACAGCTGGTATAATTCATACGGATTTTGAAAAAGGTTTTATATGTGCAGAATGCGTATCTTATGATGATTATGTTAAATTTAATGGAGAGCAGGGGGCAAAAGAAGTGGGAAAATTACGACAGGAGGGCAAAGATTATATCGTACAAGATGGAGATGTAATGCTATTTCGCTTTAATGTTTCTAATCAAAAATAAGCTGATGGAAGAATCAATTTTTGGAACTGATGGGATTAGAGGGTTAGTAAATCACTACCCTATAACTGCAGAAATCGCTCTTAAAATTGGCATTGCAATAGGTGTGTACGTAGGAGCAAATAAATCCATAAAAAGAGTTGTCATAGCTAAGGACACAAGGCTTTCAGGATATATGATAGAGCCTGCCTTAACATCAGGTTTAATATCAACAGGTGTTGATGTAATATTAGTTGGTCCGATGCCAACTCCTTCCGTGCCAATGCTGATTAAGTCATTAAGAGCTGATTTTGGAATTATGATTACTGCATCGCATAATCCATATCATGATAATGGTGTTAAATTATTTAATAAAAAAGGATGTAAGCTTAATAAGAATGCTAGCAAAGAAATAGAAAGCCTTATTTTTACTAATAACTTACAAGAAAAGCTTGCAGAGCCATCGAAATTGGGAAAAGCAAAGAGACTAGAAGATGCTCCTGGCAGGTATATTGAACATGTTAAAACATCATTTTCCAAAAAACTCACTTTATCAGATTTAAAAATAGTGATTGATTGTGCAAACGGCAGTGCTTATAAGCTAGCCCCTACTATATTATGGGAGTTAGGAGCAGAAGTCATCACATTAGGATGTGAACCCAATGGATTTAATATCAATGAAAATTGTGGTTCTATTCATCCAGAAAATCTTTGTAAGAAGGTACGGGAAGAAAAGGCAGATATTGGTATTGCACTTGATGGCGATGCAGATAGGGTAGTGATATGCGATGAAAATGGCAAAGTTATCAATGGTAATCATATAATAGGTATGATTGCACAGCACTTGAAAGAAAATCATAAATTAAGAGGTGACGCAATTGTAGTTACAAAAGTATCAAATAGTGCATTAGAGGAATATTTAAGTAATATAGGTATTAAAACTATCTATACTGATGTAGGTGATGTCAAAGTATATGAACAAGTCAAGCAGAATCACCTTAATTTTGGTGGGGAGGAGTCTGGGCATATTATCTTTGCCGATTATTCCAATACTGGTGATGGTATTGTTTCTACGCTTCAGGTACTTGAAATACTGGTTGAAAGTAAAAAGAAATTGAGTGAGCTTGCAGGCATATTTACTTTAAATCCTCAGGTAAAAACTAATATTGCATTTAAAACCCAAAATCCCTTGAAAGACCAAACAGTTAATAACAACATCACAAATATAATAAAACAAAATTCTGATTTAAAAATTGTGATAAGAAAATCTGGTACTGAGAACTTAATTAGAGTGTCGGTTGAGGGTAAGGAAAAAGTTAAGATTAATCAAGTGCTTCAACAAATAACAGAAGCCATAGCATAAAACAGTTAGGTCGAAACATTATTATGGATTATTACTGTTTTGTCACCATAAGCAATATATAGCACTATCTTTGTCATTGCGAACCTATGCCTATATTCTTTACTTCATCCAATATTCATTGTCCTAAAATCACACTCATCGGAATTGCACCCCTATATGCAAAATATTTTTCTCATCTGTACTTCCTGACCTATAAAAAACAAGTACTGTAAAAAATATAAGGTTAAACAATTTTGCCCAGTACATGAAAATTTTTAAGAGTATCAAATCTCTGATTGGAATGGAAAAACATGTAGATGAAAAAAATCTGAATTTTTCGCAAAATTATATAAATAATGCCTTTTCATTGAATTCTTATTTTTATACAGTAGGAAAACCTGTATGGATGGCAAGGAATTACAATCAATTTGCTAATGAAGCATATATAAAAAATGTGGTTGCATATAGATCAATGAACATGATTGCACAAGCTGCAAGTAGTATACCATTAAAATTATTTAAAAATGATGAACATCCCATTGATGGGCATCCAATTTTACAGCTTTTATCCGAACCAAATCCGTATCAAAATAAAAGTGAATTTTTAGAATCAGTTTATTTATATAGACAAATCAGTGGTAATGCTTATATTTTAACAGCCTCAAATTTAGGCAAGTTGCCAAAGGAAATCTACAGTTTAAGACCAGATAGAGTGAAGGTTATTGCTGGTGAAAATTTCTTGCCCTCAGGATATCAATATCAGGTGGAGAAAAAAGAACAGATTTACTCCGTTGATCAAATAAGTGGTGTTTCTAGGATTTTGCATATTAAGAATGCTAGCCCTATTTCTGATTGGTATGGTTTATCTGCTGTGGAAGCTGCTGCATATAGTATTGATCAGCACAACAACGCAGCTGCTTGGAATCAAGCATTGTTGCAAAATGGTGCTAGACCAAGCGGAGCTATAGTTGTTAAGGGGGGCAGAAGGGCAACCATCTGAGCTTTCAGATGAACAATATAGCAGGTTGAGGGAAATGGTGAGTGAAAATTTTACTGGATCAGTTAATGCTGGAAAACCGATGATTTTAGAGGGTGGTTTAGATTGGAAGGAAATCAGTTTATCACCAAAAGATATGGATTTTATTGAAGGGAAAAATAGTGCTGCCCGTGATATTGCCCTTGCCTTTGGTGTCCCACCGCAACTTCTTGGTATTCCAGGGGATAATACATATAGTAATTTAGTAGAAGCTCGAACTGCATTATGGGAACAAACTATTATTCCTCTTGCAGAGAATACTATTGATCACATCAGTAAGTGGCTTGCAAAATTATGCGGAGAAAATTATACGTTGAAACTTGATAAAGATAATATTCCAGCTATTGCAAGCAAGCGTGAAACAATTTAGGAACGGCTTGAAAAAGTTAGTTTTATAACAATAAATGAAAAAAGAAAACAGGTTGGATTAGCTGCAGTTAAAGGGGGAGATAATATATGTGCTGAATAACATAGCTTATCCCACTAAGGTTACGACATCCAGTTCGTCATTGCGAGCATACGGGGTATGCGTGGCAATCTCTGGATCACCACGATCGCTGTTGCGATCTCGTGATGACGAAAATTGACGGTTGTCTCTCCTGATGACAAAATAGAAAAGTTATTATGTCTATACCTTAATGGTACACGCTATACCAAGTATATCAAATACCAAAAATAAGTTATAGGTTTAGATTTTAATGCTTTATAAAAATTGCAACAGCAAGTGCAATAAAAAGACCAATTATCCATCTAAGAGTTTCATGCTTGCTTTTAACAATCTCTGCAGAAAGTTGTGTAGAAAGCGTTGCAAACCCTGTTTCCTGCTCTTGCCTTAATACACTAATCTCAGCCTTAAATTCTTTCCTTAATGCTTTAATTTTTTGTTTAATAAGAGCGATCTCAGTCTCAATTTTATTAAATCTTTCAGAGACTTCTTGCTTATATTCACTAAATTCCTCCCTAAATTTAAAGAATTCTTCTTTAAAATTAAAAAAACTCTTCCTTAGTAACAAGTTTAGAAAAGTCATAATCACGACCTAGTGCAATAGAGGTAACAACTTCCTCAGCAACCCTATCCTGAAGTCCTACAGCAATAAGTCTTTTAACAGCTGCATGAGTATCAAAGTTCATAAAATGCTCAACTCTCATAAATATAATGCAAATCTAACCACCTAACTATTTTTAAAAGGAATAAATAAAAAAGTCAAGTACCATCGCCAATTATGTGCTATGGTATATACCACTAAGATTCAAACAAAAATTCTATGAGTTCTCGTCATCACGAGGTCGCAACAGCGACCGTGGTGATCCAGGGATTGCCACACTCACTCTATGAGTTCGCAATGACAGGGCAGGAGGGTGAATTGCCACGCCTACTGTTGTAGGCTCGTAATGACGATAATATATTGATAATATGTCAAAACTTTTGTGGGATATGCTATAGGAATCTGTAACAGTGATTAGCAACAACAAAAAAGTAACAAAATAACATTTTAGAGGTCTAAAATCATGCTTACAAAAGTTATAGAAGATAATAGCTCAAATTGCACTAAATTTGAGGATACTGGATTTTTCCAGGGATATGCCAGTGTGTTTAACATGGTGGATTATGCTGGAGATGTGATTTTGCCAGGTGCATTTTCATGGAGGAGTTGCAAAAATATAAAACTGTTATGGCAACATAAGCATAAAACACCAATTGGCATGGTTGATAATATGTATGAGAACGAGAAGGGGCTATTTGTAGATGGAAGGATTTTTCTTGCACTTAAAAAGGGTAGGGAGGCACATATCCTAATCCAAAACCAAGTTACAGACCACCTTAGCATTGGCTATGAAGCTGTGGATTGGTATTACAAGGGTAATATTAGGTATATTACTAAGCTAAATCTTTGGGAGATTAGCGTAGTTACTTTTCCAGCAAATAAATTAGCCGAAATTACGAATGTGAAGGAATTACAGCAACTAGATGCAAAGCTGAGCAAAGCTATTAATGTATTGCAAATGGTGGGTGATAGTGGACTCGAACCACTGACCCCTACGATGTCAACGTAGTACTCTAACCAACTGAGCTAATCACCCATAGGAAGGCTTATTGTGTATATATAGCATATACTGTATTAATATGTAGTATAATTTGTCATTACGGGCTTTTACAATGATAGCAACCACCATTCTTGACCACTATCATTACGAGCTTACATTTCATCCTACCGTCATTGCGAGCATGCGGAGCATGCGTGGCAATCCAGTTAAATGATATCTTCATACAGGTCTCTCCATTCTGAGTTTATACTTTCAATTAACTTTAGTTTCTCTTTCCTAGAACCAGCTTTAATTTGCTTTTCTCTTGCAATAGCAGATTGCATAGTATTGTGAATTTCATAATAAACAAGAAAGTTACAATTATACCTTCTGGTAAACCCACTTATTAGTTTGTTTTTATGTTCATAAACTCTTTTTATTAGATTTGAAGTAATTCCAGTGTATATTATTCCATTTCTTTGATTTGCCATTATGTAGATTGTAGGACATTTTATGTTTTTTTCTTTCATTTCCTGGATTGCCACGCATGCTCGCAATGACGAAGGTAAGGAAGTACATACTCGCAACGACAAAGTGCAAGCACTATCTCGCAATAACAGGGTGCTATTTTTTTTTGCATCTTTCTGTGCTAAAGAAGTGTACACTATTTGGTACATTTTTACCAATCTAACTGCTTAGCACATTTATCAATAGGTTCTTTATCAGCCTCAATTATTGATTCTTTCATTTTTGGAATTGATAATAAATATAACGTTTCTTGTATGCTGTCCCAGTCTTCTTTTGCTAATAAAACAGCATTATTCCTCTTGCTCTTTATAAGGGTTGGTACATAAGTACTTGATATACTATCTATTAATTTATATAAATTTTCCTAGCTTCACTAACTGATAAAAGCTCCATAATCCTCAATGCCCTTAAGTCTATTTATAAAAATATCGTACTGTTATCCGTACTAATATGCAAGGAAATTTGTATATTTATGTAGGAAACAACACTGTCCAAATTTTAAAAAAACTATAAATTTTAACAACATAATAAAGGAGTAAACTATGCACTTAAATGACATAACAACTAAAGTAAATAAACTTGCTAACATTTGGGAGCAGTTTAAATCCGTCAATGAAAAAAGGCTGGATGAGATTGAAAAGAAGGGGAGTTCAGACCCCCCTTACTCTTAATCAGTTAAAAAAGATGAACGAGTCAATGAACAAATATCAGGATAGCCTTAATAAGATAGAAACAGTTCTGAATAGACCAGGCACAGAAAAGAATATGTTAAAAGCTGATGATTGCGAGTATAAGCAAGTATTTTGTAACTACGTAAAGAAGGGTATTGAATTTGAGGTTGCAAATTTAGAACAGAAAAACCTAAGCACCCCTGGCGATAAAGAGCTGGGCTATTCCATAACATATAAGATGAATGAGTATATCAGTACCTTATTGACACAAAATTCTCCTATGAGACAAATCTCAAGCGTTATGAAAATATCATCTGATGCTTTGGAATTGATTGAAGATAGGGAAGATGGGGTGAGTGGTTGGTCGCAAAATTCTATCACTAGTGTTGAGGCTACCAACGAAACTATCTTTACTAAAAAAACTATTTTGGTGCATGAACTTTATGCTCAGCCAAAGGTGACACAAAAACTTATTGATGATCCAAGAATTGACGTTGAAGAATGGCTATCAAGAAAACTTGCTAATATCTTCACAAAACAGGAGAATACAGCGTTTATTAACGGAGATGGGGTTGGTAAACCAAAAGGCATATTATCCTATGAAGATGGTACGGAATGGGGAAAAATTGAAAGAATCAAAACTACTGCTAACACGTTAGATGCAGATGATATAATCAAGCTATTCTTTAGCATAAAGGAAATTTATGCCAATGGTACGAATTTTTTGATGAGCAGGGATGCACTGCAGAAAATTAGAATGCTTAAAGACACTAATGGTCAATACCTGTGGCAACCTAATCTTTCTGAAAATGGTAAGAGCAGTTTGTTTGGAGCTGATATCAAGATTTCTACGGATATGCCAAATGTAGGAAGTGAAGCGTTACCAATTGCTTTTGGAAATTTTAAATCTGCATACCAAATTGTAGATCGTGGCAATATGCGTGTTCTACGTGACCCATTTACGCATAAACCTTATGTGAAATTTTATACTACTAAGAAAGTTGGTGGTGATGTGATAAATTTTGATGCTATAAAACTGCTAGAAATTGCTTCTGAATAAGTTGACTATTTAAATAGAATTTTATATGCTACCTATAAAAGTGAGGTATTTAAATATGGCATTAGGGTAAGCACAAAGAATAGCAGATTTTTTCACTAAAAAAGCTATGGATAATAGCAACAAAGGTGAGAACATGACACCTCTTAAAGTACAAAAGCTGTTGTATTATGCTTATGCTTGGAAGTATTCATTGCAAAAAGAAAGAATTTTTACTGACAAGATAGAGGCATGGGATTATGGACCTGTTGTATCTGATATTTACCATGAATTAAAAAATTACGGTTATCATCCCATAAATGAATTGAAGACAGATCCTGATTTATTGCCTGACGAATTAAGAGGATATTTAAATACAATTTGGCATTCGTACGGAGAATATAGTGCTACTATGCTGTCTGATATGACCCATGATGAAGAGCCATGGAAAAATGCCTGTGCTTCTGATAGTAAAATTATTACTGATGAATCATTAGCCGAGTTTTATTCAGAAGAAAATGCAGATTCCCTTTTACCACAAAATACAGTGATTACGATTAAAGATGGGAAAAAAACTTTGATGAAGCTGAATAAAGAAACTGTAAAGGCTATTAGTAGTGAAAATTTTGTGGATTTTGATATTAATAGCTTAAAAGAGTAATAAGTGGAGATCGTACAAACAAATACCTTTCAAAAAGATTTGAAAAGGTGCAAAAAGCGTGGTTGTAAAGAAAAGAAGTTCTTAGAAGTTATTGAAAAAATTAAGCTAAAAAAGCTAGAGCCAAAACATCGTCTCCATAAATGGAAAAGTGATTTTGGAGGGTAAAAAAGATGTTTGGGAGTTACATATCAAACCTGATTGGTTGTTTTTATACAGAAAAGATAAAGATACTTTGTATCTTTTGCGTACTGGCACACACTCAGATTTTGGTATATAACTAGCATTATAATAATTGAAGTTATATCTATTGTTTCTATGCGACTGATAAGGGTTTTGTTTATTCTGTTGTTCTGTAGTGGATGTGGGTTTACACCACTTTATCATACAAAGGTTAGGCAGGATGTGCTAACCAATGTTAACTATGAGAGAATAGATGATGATGTGAAAAATCCACGTGCTACGTTTTTTCTAAATAACGAGATTGAAAAAATTCTTGATGCAAAAGAGGGTAACCACCCTAAATATTCATTAAAAGTGACCTATGATATGAATATAGATGACTACTTAACTCAAAACTATAGTGTAGCTAGTATAAAAAAGGTTCAGGTTACTTTGAACTATACTGTTACTGAACTTGAGGAGAAGAAAGTGATTGCTTTGGGTAAATTGATGGATTTTGATAGCTTTTCAGCAACAAAATCTCCGTATTCAGATTTTATTGTTGAGGAGGATTTGAAAATAAAAATTTTACTTTCTCTGGTACAGGAGTTGAGGTTACAACTTCTCTCAAAACTTGCTGATAAATAACGACCAATACTAGATCACGAACTTCTTATTCTTGTCATTGCGAGCTCACGATAGTGAGCGTGGCAATCCATCTTTGCATATTTCTGGATCGCCACGATCGCTGTTGCGGTCTCGCGATGACGGATTAAGTAATTTTTTTATTTAACATCTAAACCTTAACCTACTATAGCACATCAAAATAATTTTTCCAGGAGGAATATGATATTGGTTTCCTTAAAAGGATGGGGGACATTACACATCCACCTATAAACTTGGGTACAGTAAAAACTTACCTTAAAATTGATAATGATATTGAGGATCAGCTATTGCTTGCACTAATCACAGCAGCCATTAATCAGTGTGAAGAATGCACAGGATTATCATTAAGCAAAACGCAATGGACAGCTAAATATAAAGTTCTGTATGATATTAACGAAATAATTTTGCCTAGAAAATCTGTTGCAAGCATTCTATCTGTAGGTGGATATTATTATAATGGGGAAAAATCGGCAATAGATAAAAGCCTCTATTATCTGTTTGAGGATCGCTTAGTATTTAAGCAAACTTCAACTTTTTCAAGATGGTATGTAAATTTTGAAGCTGGCTATGATGAAAGCAATGATTCGATGCCAGCTGATATAAAAGCAACCTTGCTTGAACATATCGCAGATATGTATGAAAAGAGAAACATACATTCAAACTTTCCTGTTAAAAAATACAGAAAATTTAGAGATATAAAACTATGAATATGCACTATGGCGAGATGAATAAGAGAATCACAGTTCTTATTCAACAAAAAATTCCTGATCAATATGGTGGACATATTGTTCAGTGGGAAAAATTTGCAAATATCTGGGCAAAGGTAGATTTTATCTCAGAGGACGAAGAGGATACAAGATACAAACAAGTAATAAAATCTTTATATGCTTTCACGATACGCAATAACAGGGATTTTAAAATGCCGTTGAAGATACATTACCTAAACAAGAACTTCATAGCTAAGAAATTGCGATTTTATGATAATCAAAAAAAGTATATTTCAATAATCAGTGAAATGGAGAGAAATTAATCAAATTCTACAAAACTCATAGTGAAAAAATTAACAAAAGGGAAAATCATGAACAACAAAGTCAAAAGTAAAGGAGAACTATACAAAACCGACCCAAAACAAACTGAAGTATACAAATATATGATAAAGGAATTACGCAAGCTAATTCGTGACTCTAATAGAAATTATGTAATATCAAAAGTTTTAGATGAATCAATTAAGCATTATTACAGCAGGGTTGAACAAAAATTACTTGAAACAA
Organism: uncultured Candidatus Midichloriaceae bacterium; assembly: GCA_964547795.1. Taxonomy (GTDB): domain Bacteria; phylum Pseudomonadota; class Alphaproteobacteria; order Rickettsiales; family Midichloriaceae; genus CAZJPD01. Next base: position 11,812 of record CAZJPD010000019.1, read on the forward strand.
AAACAGATTTATTCAAGTGGTTTATCAAAACTAATATTGCACAAACTTCTATCATCATAGCTTTATTATTTGCTCTGTTAGACTTTTTCTTCAAAAAATAGTATAGATGCTTTTAATGATGTTGCTATAATTTATTATTAAGTATATGTCGCTGGGATTACAACATCTAATTCGTCATCGCGAGATCGCAACAGCGATCGTGGCGATCCATAAAATGCCTTATATAAACATGGATTGCCACGCCTACTGTTGTAGGCTCGCAATGACGGAGATAATGTAAAACGATAAAATATGTCGTTAGAGATTGTAACTTTTGGATGTAGATTGAATATTTATGAAAGTGAGTTGATAAAAAAGCATGCTAAAAATGCTGGGATAAAAAATACCATAATTTTCAACAGTTGTGTTGTTACAAAAGAAGCTGAAAGGAAGCTAAGACAGGCTATTAGAAAAGCAAAAAAAGATAATCCTCAGCGTAAGATCATGGTTACAGGATGTGCAGCACAAGTTTCAGCAGATAAGTATATTGATATGGCAGAGGTTGATGCTGTATTTGGTAATCAGGAAAAACTGCAACAAGACACATATAAAGAATTAGCAACAAGTTCGCAATCCATCTTAGTGAATAACATAATGTCGGTTAAAGAAACTGCTTACCATATAGTGGATGGGTTTGAGAGCAAATCAAGAGCCTTTCTGCAAATTCAAAATGGATGTAATCACAGATGTACCTTTTGCATTATTCCATATGCCAGAGGAAGCAGCAGAAGCATACCTGTTGACGAAATCATCCACCATGCAGAAAGTCTTGTGGCAAGTGGATATAAGGAATTCGTGCTGACAGGTATTGACATCACAGATTATGGCAAAGACCTTCCAGGTCAGCCAAGTTTAGGTAATATGATAATACAGCTTTTAAATACAGTACTTGGAATAAAGAGATTGCGTTTATCTTCTATTGATGTGGCTGAAATAGATGCCGAGCTATTTGAGGTGATTGTGCAAGAAAAGAGGTTTATGCCGCATCTGCACTTAAGTCTTCAAGCAGGGGATGATATGATTTTAAAAAGAATGAGAAGAAGGCATAGAAGGCAAGAGGTTATTAATTTTTGCCACAAAGTTTGGAGTATAAGATCAGAAGTTGTATTTGGAGCTGATGTAATTGCAGGATTTCCAACCGAAACGGAAAAGATGTTTCAAAATACTTATGATTTAATTAAAGGACTGAATATGATTCATCTTCACGTTTTTCCGTATTCTTCCAGAGACAATACTCCTGCATCCAGAATGCCACAAGTAGAAGGTAAGGAAATTAAAGCTCGTGCTAAAAAATTACGAGAATTAAAAAATGAATTACTAAATACACATTTAACAAAGAAGGTTGGTAAGACGGAGTATATTCTTGCAGAATCAGGTAATCATGGTTACACCGAAGATTATTGTCATGTTTCATCTTATCAAAAACTAGAACAAGGAAAGATATATAAACTAAAAACATCAGCTGTTTCTGGGACAGGTCAGTTGTTGGGCTGTATTGGAATATGCAGCATAGATCACTAGGGTAGAGACATTGTGTTGATATATAGAAGGACTTCATCATTGCGGGCCTACACTTTTTCTATCCGTCATTGCAAACATGCATACTCTTTCTCCGTCATTGCGAGCATACGAAGTATGCGTGGCAATCCATCTCCTTGTTCTGTCATTGCGAGCTTGTGCCACTAGCACAAGCGTGGCAATCTATTAAATAAAAATAAAATAGCATGAAACATCTAGCAATCTACATAATGGCAAACAAAAAGAACGGAACAATATACACAGGAGTTACTTCAAATCTTTTAGAACGAGTTTATGAACATAAAAGCAAAATGACAGATGGGTTTACCAAAAAATACAATTGTGCCCTTCTTGTTTATTATGAAATCTATAATACCATAGAATCTGCTATTACAAGGGAAAAACAAATTAAAGCTAGTTCCAGGAAGAAAAAATTAAAGTTGATTGAGGAGGTGAATCCAGAATGGAAGGATTTGTATAATGACATTATTTAGTTGGATTGCCACGCTCACTACGTGAGCTCGCAATGACAACTCTATCCGTCATCACGAGGAAGCGATAGCGACCGTGGTGACCCATAAGTTGATGAGATAAAGAAAGGCTCTAAATTCTAGCTTGAGTTTTAATTATCAAGGACATAGCATAAGATATGACTGTAGGGTAAATAAGGTAATGGAGTATGCCAATTGAAAATCTTGAAGATTTTAAAAAGCGATATTATGGAATTATTAATCAGATTGCTTTCACTCCTGAAGATGAGAGAGGAAACAAAAAAGCAGAATGGCAAGCATCATTGACTGCTTTACAGGGAGAAGCACAAAGTGAAAATGTCCAAGTTCAAGACTTTGAATTTAACTTTGATAGTTTACAAGGTTCACAAAAAAGTCATTTAAAGGAACTATCTGAGTTTTATCAAAATATATGTGAAGGCAAAGATGTAACATCAGGGTTGCGAGACGTTGGTAAGCTCGATATTCTGGATGCTAATAAACAGGAAATCAAGGCACAGGGATTTGTCCTTGCTTTTGATGAGATGAAACAAAATGCAGACAATAAGGAACAATTTTTAAAGTATTATGCTAATGTGCAAAGGATGAGTCATGGGGATATCCCACTAAAAATTGAAAATCCTCAACTTCAAGAAGAGTTAGAATATGCTAATAATATTATCCAAACTTTTACTGAACAATACATACCTGAGCAAAGTGATGTAGGAAAACTGTTTACAGAGGTAATAGAGCGACAAAAACAAATAGCAGAAGAGCAAAAAGCCCCAATTCTAAAAGTAGATGAGAGTTATAATAGTAAAGAGCTAACCCAATCTAACTATTGGTATACAGATAAAGACATAAATGCTGTGCTAAGTCAAAGATTAAGGCAAGTGAATGCTCAGAATATCTATCAGATGGATGCAGTTGCCTTGCATAGTGGAGATGATGCAGAACAAAACAACCAATTAACAACAGATAGAATAAGGACAAGAATAGGCGAAATGAGCGAACCAAAAACAGGGAAGAAGTTGTTATCCCTGTAAATATAGGTGGTAATCACTGGATTGGAGCTGCTATAGAATTTGAACAAGATGGTAAGGCAAAAGTTACTTATTCAGATAGCTTGGAAGGTGATGGTCTTAATGCTAGAAAGCAAGATTTAGACAAGCTTATAGGGGATGCTATAGATGAAGGTGTAGAGAAAGAATTTGTTATACATAACAAGTCACAAAAGCAGACCAATGGTAGTGATTGTGGTCCTTTAACAATAGAGAATTTGATTAGAATTGCAGCTTCTGGAAATGAGATAACCGAAAATATACGGCAACAACATGCCCAATTTTTCGGTGCACCTGCACAGGCACAAGAACGGGCAAAAGAGGCAGCAAAGCAAGTGCAAAAAGAACAGAATAAAGCAATAACACTAGAGCAAGTAAAAGAACAAGTTGCTCGTAATATTTTAAAAGTTGCAAAAGTAAGTGATGAGCAAATAAACCATATAATGAATGCTCAAGATTCGGCAGCAAAAACTGCTATTATGAAAAGGGCAGAGATTGCTCTTGATGAGATGGGAGTTAGGGATGTTGCTTCATTTCAGAAGGTTAAAGATAAAGATTTACAAAGTGCAATAGAAACGCAATCTAAGGAATTTATAGCACAGATTGGTCGTGCTGGCTCATGGTCAATAGATAGTTGGGATATGAGAGGAAAGAAGGGGTTGCACGAAAAATATACAAAAAAAGCCAATAAAATGAAGCCTGCTGATTTTGATAAAAATGCAATAAAGGCTTTGAAGTATGAGAAGTCAAAAGATGAAAGAAGTTGGTGGAAAAGCTTTGCCTATAATTCACTTTACAGAAAGGCATTGCAATTTTTGAATCTAATAAAGACCGAATGGTCCTACTTTTAGCCCATTGCAGAAAGCACTTGTTGGAGTGGTAGCTCTTGCAGTGCTTGCCCCTCCTTTTGGAGCAATAGTCGCTGCTTATATGCTCTTCACAGCGGCTAAGGAGGGGCTGTATGAAGGAAGCAAATTACAGGAATTGGTAAACAAAAAGTGGTTTAAAGAACCTCCAAAAAAATTTAATTCTGAGGAGCTGGAAAAGATAAGTGCCAAGGGATTGATTTAAGATATACAAAAAGCACAAGAGAAGGTTGAGCATAAAAATATTGCAGAGCAGGAAGCACCCCAACAGGAGAAGAAAATTGATACAAAGGTTCAAGCTGAAGTAGATAAAATTATTCAAAAAAAACAAAGAAAAAAACGAGCAAATGGCAAAGGTACAAGGAAAAAAGGCTACTCTTTGGATGATGCAGATTTAATAAGTGCTAGGATAAAAGCAGAAAATAGGCAACCTATGCAAAGGTAATCTTGATAATTTTATGATAAAATGCACTATATTAATATCAACAAACAGGAAAATATAAAATGATAGCATTAACAACACCAAAAGTGAAAAAGGGGTGGAAAGCAAAAGATTTTGATTTGCTTTCTGTAGATGGCAATCATTATAACCTTACGAAGGTAAAAGGAAAAAGCGGTTTGGTGGTTGCTTTTATTTGCAATCATTGCCCGTATGTGAAATCAATTGCTGGAAAAATTGCTAAAGAAGCAGAAGAATTGCATAAACTAAATGTAGGCTTTGTGGTAATTAATTCCAATGATACAATTGCATACCCAACAGATTCGTACGAAAACATGCAAATTTTTGCACAGCAAAATAACTTTCAGTTTCCATATTTGCTTGATAAAATCCAGGAAGTTGCAAAGAAATACGATGCTGTTTGTACGCCAGATTTCTTTGGATTTAACTCCAATTTAGAACTTCAATATCGTGGCAGGCTGGATTCAGCTAAAATGGATATAGTGCCAGATGCAAAAAGAGAATTATTTATAGCGATGTCTGAAATCGCAAAAACTGGCGAATTTAAGGGAGAGCAAATTCCAAGTATAGGGTGTTCCATTAAGTGGAAGTGAGCTATATAATCTCTCGTCATCACGGATCGTAGCCTTTAATTTTCGTCATCACGAGATCGCAACAGCGATCGTGGTGATCCAGAGATTGCCACGCTTGTGCTCGTTGCACAAGCTCGCAATGACGGATCAGTGACGATCTATAATATTTTAATCTTTTGCAGAATTCATGGATAAAAAATTATTTGCCAGGCTATTGCTTGAGCATCAGGATAACTTGGTAGAAATTCGAATGATAGCACTGAAATTTATCAGATGCTCTTCACAATATATTGAAAATGATCATAACGTTTCAACAAAGTTAAAGAAAACCATTAACAGGGATAAAATAGTTGAATTATTTTTAAAAACCAGTGCAATGGTCATAAAGCTTATACCACTTGAGCATCAAGTTATCGGTTCTAGTTTAATTAAAAAGCATGAGCTAGAGAAATTTAAACATCAGCAAGTAGACGATTTGGAAATCTCAAAAGAAGATTTAAAAATAATGAAACGATTTTTAAAATTGTATAAAAGTGACTCTTGAGTAGTATTTAAGGAAAACTGTAATGACCCCTAATAATGCCTTACTGATCTTCCAAAGTTATTGACATGAAGCATCACTCATTGTAAAATCCTTATAAGAATGAAAACAAGCTTCTTAAGCGGGTGTAGCTCAATGGTAGAGTCCCAGCCTTCCAAGCTGGTTATGTGGGTTCGATTCCCATCATCCGCTCTGATGGGCTTTTAACTGTTAGGATAAAGGAGGAAAGAAATGGCAGAGAAATATGAAAGAACAAAA
>CAZJPD010000020.1:0-16660 GCA_964547795.1 uncultured Candidatus Midichloriaceae bacterium
AATTTTATAAACTTTACTCTGATAACTAACAGGTATGAGTTTGAAAACCAATTTCTTAAACCCTTCTATGGTTGCCTTGTTATTTGCAAAAATCTTTGAATTTTCTAAATCACCAGAATCATAATAAGTCTTTATTCCCTCAACAGTAAAAATTTTATCTACTTCATTTGAGTGAGCCGATACAAATTGAAGTAGGAGTATTATAATGATTAAAAATTTTCCCTGACTCATAATTCTATTTACAGTAGCAATAATCAAAGTAAGATTACATCATACTATAATGAGTTATTGAAGAAATAATATATTTATTTCTCTACATTGTTAATAGAAATCAATGTTTTTACAAGAACAAAATATTATAAGAAATGATGTCGATCTGACTGATACTCCGTACACTGTTACTGAAATATCTTTGATACTCAAGCAGTTCGTGGAAACTTCTTTTAAAAACGTAACTGTAAGAGGAGAAGTTTCTGGGGTTAAACTAGCTAGTTCTGGGCATGTTTATTTTTCATTAAAAGATGAAAATGCTGTGCTAAGTGCTATATGTTGGAGAAATGTGGTAACAAAGTTTCCGCTACAAATAGAAGATGGTATGGAGGTGATTTGTGAAGGTGGTATTAGCACATATCCTGCTAGATCAAATTATCAGGTGATTGTTAAAAATATAAAGCTAGCTGGAGAAGGTGTATTACTTGCTATGTTTGAGGAAAGGAGAAAAAAGCTAGTAAAAGAAGGATTGTTTGATGAAATACACAAAAAGGCACTTCCTAAAATTCCACAAAAAATAGGAATAATTACATCTCTACAGGGTGCTGTGATAAAGGACATATTACACAGACTAAATGATAGATTTCCAATGCAAGTGTTTGTTTGGGATGTCATCGTACAAGGTAGTGAAGCAGCTGGATATATAGCAGAAGCAATAGAAGGGTTTAACAACTTACCAGAACATATACCCTCTCCAGATGTGATAATTATAGCAAGGGGTGGTGGTTCAATTGAGGATTTATGGGCATTTAATGAAGAGATGGTAGTACGTGCTGTATATCATTCTAAAATACCTATTATTTCTGCAATAGGTCATGAAACTGATCATACTTTAATAGATTTAGTTTCTGATGTGCGAGCTCCAACACCAACTGCTGCAGCTGAATTTGCGACACCTAATAAAATAGAGCTGAAAGGTAACCTCACTAAAATTCAACACAACCTAAGCAAAATTTTACCTGCATTTGTAGATTTAAAACGGATGCAGTTAGAGAAAATGTCAATGCAATTGCACAAAAATGCAATGCAATTTCAGGAACTAGAAATAAAGCTACAAAATTTAAGAACAAATTTGAGGTTAAATCTTCATAACGTTTATAGAAATTACACCCTGAAATTAGGCTCTTTAAATTTATCACCTTTGATTTTAGATCGCCTCATTAACGTCAATGAAGAAAGGTTTAGCCATAATCTGTGGAGGATGAAAATTTTATACAAAAACAAAATTGAGAGTATTTCAAATCGCCTATATTCCCTAAAAAAACTATTAATCGCCTATAATTATCAAAATATTTTAAAAAGAGGGTTTTCTCTTATACGCAACGATAAAGATAAGTTAATTCGTTCAATACAAGATATTGTGCAAAACAAGTTAGTCCAAATAGAATTTTATGATGGTAAGGTAGATGGGGTGTTTAGTATGGAGGGTACAAGTAAATCTAAAACATCAGATAAAAAGGGTGGACAAAATAAATTACTTTTTTAACTTGAAAAATACTTTTTTTAGTTTTATCATTAAGTAGTCTTAAGAGGGCGTTAGGGTGGATAACAGCATATACACTACACTTGCAAGTCAGGTTGCATTAAATGATGAGCTTAGCATCACATCTAATAATATGGCTAATGCTAATACTCCTGGGTTCAAAAAAAGCGTTGCTCAGTTTAATGAATTGCCATACCAAACAGAAAGGGCAGCTGGTATGGGGAAACAAACTGAGGGAGAGTTTTATCCTCAGGGGATTCAATATGGTACAGGTGTGGGGATAGGAGCAACTTCATTAAATTTCACTCCAGGGGAAGGCATAGACAAGACAGGAGAAAGTTTAAGTTTACAAATCAGAGATAATACAGGAAACAATTTTTTTATAATTAATCTTCCAGATGGCAAGCAGGCTTATACAAGGAATGGGCAATTTACTTTGGATGATGAAGGTAGGATAACCACTATCCAAGGATACATTGTTGATCCTGAAATTACTGTCCCCCTAGATATGAAGGACAAAATTATAATAACCAGCAATGGGAAAGTGCAGGTAAAACTTGCTGATGATGAAGATACTGCAGAACCACAAGTTTTAGGACAGATAAACCTTGCAAAATTTACAAACCCTCAAGGATTAGAACAGATTGGGGGAGGATTATTTAAACAAACCAATGCCTCAGGTGAGATTATTGAAGGGAATCCTGGTGAAGACGATTTTTCGGGAGTGACTATTAACCAGAACTATCTGGAAGCATCTAATACTAATTCATTGACTGAAATAACCGACTTAATTAGATCCCAGCAAACTTACTCTATGAATTCTAAAGTCGTTCAAACTGCTGAAAGGATGCTTAATGATGTGGTTAGAATGAAAAGTTAGTGAGTAAAATATAGAAAAGATAAGTATGTATAGGTTGATATTGTTTTGCTTACTTATCGTTGTGTTATTTTTTAGTGATACTTGGGCTTTAAGCTTTAACGAATTGCGAGATGTAATTGCAGTAGAAATACGTAAAGTGGAAAAAAATCCTAATATAAAGATAGAGCTTTCCCAGCATCGAGATTTACAAAACAGAGACGATATTTCCTATAATAGCATTGGTATACATAAATCAAACAAGTTTGTGGTAAGTGTATTTTTGGGAAAAAAGAAATATTTGCTTCATGGATCATTTTATAAGTACATAGTTGTTCCTGTGGCAAAAAAGAGGATTATCAAAGGTCAGGTGATATGTGAAGATGATATAGCAGTAAAAGATTTGTCGATAAATTCTTTACCATCTTCCGCAATAATAGAAAGTAGCAGTATAATTGGCATGGTAGCTAAAAGGAACTTAGAGGTTGACAACTCATTTAAAGAAAGCGATATAAAGAAACGTACTGTGATTGCAAGGGGTGACTTGGTTACTTTAAAATTCATACGACATAACCTGGAGATTGAAGCCTTAGCAACCGCTTTGGATTCAGGTGGAGTGGGTGACTTAATTAAGGTAAAAATTCAAGATTCCAGTAAGATCATAGTGGGAGAAGTTATAGATTCTTCTACTGTAAAGATGAGAAATAATCATAAATCTTGATAGAATGGTACGATATAGCTGTTTATGTCTGCTTTTGAGCATTATTACCTTTTTATCAGGGTGTGGCTCTATTTTTAATCAACTGAAAGAAGTTGGGAAGCCTCCTAAAATAAATGAGGTCAACATATACGATAAAGAATACGATAAAGAGGAATTAGAAGCATTAGCATCAAAAAAAGAACAGGATTCTAATACTGTTGTAGCAAGTAATTCTTTATGGACACCTGGTTCAAAAACATTTTTCTTTAGAGAAAGAAAAGCTAAGGAGGTTGGGGATATATTGAAAGTCAAGGTAGTAATTCAAGATCAGGCGAAATTAGATAATAAAACTACAAAATCCAGAAGTAGTGAAACTGACTTAGGGATTACAAATCTATTTGGGTTGGTAGAACAAGCAAAAAGAAAAAATAAGGATGTTGATCCCAGTAATTTAATAAATTTAGATTCTACTTCAGAAAGCTCAGGTGATGGAAAAATAGACAGAAAAGAAACTATTAAAACTACTGTAGCTGCAACAATAGTAAGGGTATTACCAAGTGGTAACTTATTGATTAAAGGGTCTCAAGAAATTAGGGTTAATTTTGAATTGAGAGAAATAACAATTGCAGGAATAGTCAGACCCGAAGATATTGGCAGTGACAATTCTGTTGAGCTAGGTTAGATAGCAGAGGCAAGAGTATCATACGGAGGAAGGGGGCAAATTACCCAATATCAGCAAGACCCTTATGGAAAACAAGTACTTGACATCATATCGCCATTTTAGTTAAAATTGCCACCGAAGGTATTTCAGTATTGCCAAATAAAATATAAATTTAGAAAAAAGTGATTAAGAGAAGGAAGGAAATGAATATGTAGTAAGGATGACAAATATTATTGGCAAAAGATGCTATTCACGAAAAACAAAAGCTTATTATAATCTAGGCTGCAGATAAGGATTGCCTGTAATGATGGTAGTAGGATAGCTAAAGGAAAATGAAAATTCCAAGATAAGAGGTAAAAAGTAATATAGCATATACCACTAAGATATAGATATTTTAACTTTTTTATCTCGTCATCACGAGATCGCAACAGCAATCGTGGTGATCCAGAGATTGCCATACTCACTCTGTGAGTTCGCAATGACAGGGCAAGAGGGTGGATTGCTACACCTACTGCTGTAGGCTCGCAATGACGGAGGCGTGGGTTGTAGGCTTGCAATGACGAAAATATATTAATAATATGTCCAAACCTTTGTGTGATAAGCTATATTTTTTGTAGATTGTAAAGATAAAAGCACGTATATAAGGCAATTTAGCTGAAAATAAGCCCAAATGATTATTTTATCATGATTTCTTGTAACTCCTATAGTTTCTGATTTATAGCCACTTCTTATCTGCAATTCTGGTTAAAAAAGGGAGGATAACATGTCGAAAAATGAAAGCCACATTTTGCCATGCTTTTGAATTTTGATTTTGTTCAGAATCTTCATTTTTTGTATTTGCATCCGTTAAAGCTCTTATTTTACTTTAATAACAGTACTCTAGTATGATATTCATGCTAAAAATTGCACATTAAAATCACTAAGTTATTTAATTTGTTTAGGTAAACGAAATATGTTATGAATTATTAAGATGAATATTTCTTTTTTGCTTAACTTCTTCTTAGTCTAGGGGAGATACTTCAGCTATTCTTTTTAGATGTATCTTTCTTATTTATAGGAAGAGGTAAATCAGGAAGCCAAATTTGTTATTAAAATGAATTAAGGTCATCCATCATGAGTATGTTAAGTATAATAAAAGAGGTTGGTACAATAACTGTTATCGTATTGTCTAGAATTACGGGGGCACTCTATAATTTTTCTAGTGAACTTCAAGAAAAAGAAGGAATAAAATTTAAGGAGGAAAGAGAAGCTAAAAAAGGGTGGTGGGCTAAATTTAAAAATTTTATTGGAAAAACAATAGATTTTATCTTTGCTCCAAGTACATTAAAACTCATCACATTAATTTCTATAGGGCTTTTAGCTTTTAGTCCGTTTGGACCTATTGCAATTGCAGTCTCTGCAACTATTTCTGTAGGGTGCTTAATTTCCTGGCATCATTGTAGATGGAGTAAATTTACGAGATTTAGAAGTTCAGCAAAAAGAAGCTTTGGCACTAGAAAAGTTGATGGAATTAAAGGGGGATAAACTTAAAATATTAGCAAATAATCCGAAGCTAGCTCAAGTCTTAAGAGATGATTTAGATAAGCAAGCTAAAATACAAGGTCAAGGTAAGACTTTAAAGATTAAGAATATTTTGCAGCATTTACCAGAATCAGCAGTACCATTGGTAGGGAATATAATGACAGGAAACCCAATTTTTATGGGTGTGGGGATATTTTCTTTTATGGCTGGCGGTAAGGGGGGAGTAAAAGAACAAGAAGCATTTAGTGAGCAAAGAAATAAGATGGTTGATGTAGTGAAAAAAAACAAAGAGCTACTAGGTATAGAATTTCCTGCAGCAAAAGGTTTAAATTTTTTAAAGGAAAAAATGCTAGAAAGTGAAGCTGAATTAGAAGCTTTGAAACAATTAGAAGAGAAGATTTTGCAAAATGAAGTTAATGACAAAGATTCAGAAGAAATAAAGAGAGAATTTCAAAAATGTAAAGAAGAACAAATGGAAAAATATAAAAATACAGAATACAAAGAAGAACAAGTTGAAGAGTATAGAAGTCAAATGTCAAAAGATTTTAGTGTAAAAGGATTGGGGTACTACACGGGAAGTGCATTTGCTCAAAGTTTTTCCTATGATAAAAGCAGAGAAATATTCGCAGCACTTACACCCTATAATGAGGCTAGACAAACAGGATTGAGAAGGGATATAAGTGTTGCTAACGGTGAAATTGCTGGAGACACTAGACAACTAGATTCTGATAAAACAGAAAAAATGAAATCAGTGCATCATACTGAAACATACCTTAAAAGTAAGAAAGAACAGGAGCAAGCTTGTATGATGGGTGGTCATAGCTAATTACATATTCTCCAGGTTTAAATCTCATTGAGCATCTTTGTTTTAAGATAAAACAACTGATTTGCAATGTTGCTTCCTCTTTTAATGATTTCTCTGAAGCTGTTCTTCATGTTTAAAAAATGTTGCAATCTTAGTGAAATAAGCTATATATTTATAGTTTAAGTAAAGCACTCCCCCAGGTTAATCCACCACCGATTGCTGATAATGCAATTAAATCTCCAGGCTTTGCTTTACCATTTTTAACATATCTATCTAAAGCTAAAGGAATTGAGGCAGCTGATGTGTTTGCATGTTCATGTACTGTAGAAATTGCTTTACACTCTTCTATTCCTAATTTTTGAGCTACAGATTTTATAATTCTATGGTTTGCCTGATGTAGTAATACCCAATCTAAATCTTGAATATTGAAATCATTTTTATCAACTATTCTCTTTATTGAATCTGTCATTTTAGTGACAGCATGCCTGAAAACTTCTCTACCATTCATCTCTATTTTATTGCTTATGTTCCCCTTAGAAACTCCTCCATTCACCATCAATAAATCCGAATATTGCCCATCAGAATATAAGGCAACATCTAATATCCCATCATTTTGTTGTCCTTCAGATTGTTCTAAAATTACAGCACCAGCACCATCACCAAATAAAACACAGGTATTTCTGTCACTCCAGTCAACTATTCTTGACATTACTTCTGCTCCCACTATAGCAACTCTTTTAGTTTTTTGTGTTTTTATAAAAGAATCAGCAATTTGTAACGCATAGAGAAACCCTGAGCATACAGCTTGTATATCAAAGGCAAAACCTTTTTTCATACCGATGTTATTTTGTACTTTTACAGCAGTTGCCGGAAATATTAAGTCTGAAGTAGTAGTTGCAACTATTATTGTATCTAAATCATTTTCTGTAATTTCAGCATCTTTTAAAGCATTTTGCAGTGCTTGTGTAGCCAGGTCTGAAGTATGTTCATCTTCTTCAGCGATATGTCTTTTTTTTATACCTGTTCTTGTTGTAATCCATTCATCAGAAGTATCAATTATCTTTGATAAATCATCGTTAGTGGAAATTTTTTCTGGCAAATAACTTCCTATACCTATAACTTTTGAAAAAATCATTTATTCTCTGGCTTTAAGATTTTCGCAGAAAATTGCTTATCTTATCAACAAGATTTAAGCTTACATCCTTTTCCTTAAACAACTCTAATTCCTTAGAAATTTTTGTGTTAATATCATATTTGGCTAATCGATAAGCTGTATTAATAGCCTGAAAAATGCCTTCTACACTTGCCGAGCCATGACTTTTTATCACAATACCCTTTAATCCTACAAACATAGCCCCATTGTTTCGATTAGGGTCGATTACCTCAAAGGACTTCTTCATAGAAGATTTTAACAACAAACCGGCTAGTTTACTAGCAATACCGCCTTTGGCTATTGATGCTTTCATTAAGTTGATACATATATTAGCTGTTCCTTCTGAAGCTTTTAAAAATATGTTACCTGAAAACCCATCTGTTACTAAAACATCTACCTTTCCTTGTATAACCTCATGTCCTTCCACAAATCCAATGAAATTGAGTTTTGACTCATCCAAAATCTTATATGCCTGTTGCTCTAATTTTCTTCCCTTATTTTTTTCAGACCCCACATTTAATATACCCACCTTTGGATTCTCTTTTTGTAGAAGGGTTTTTGCAAAACAACTTCCCATCAGGGCAAAATGAAAAAAGTGAGACTCCTTGCACTCCAAATTAGCTCCTATATCTAACATTACAGTGCCATTGTTATTTAGATTAGGCAATATTCCAACAATAGCGGGTCTTTTTATATGCTCTAATGTTCCGAGCAACATTTTTGCTGTCAACATAAGAGCTCCTGTATTACCACAAGAAACTACAGTGTGTGCTTGACAACTTCTAACCGCTTCAATGGCTTTTCTCATGCTGGAATTTTTACTATTTCTCCAAGCATCTATTGCTTTATCTTCATCAGAAATTACCCCCTTACAATCTATCAGCTTATATCTATCTTTAGGGAGTTGGTAACGTATCATTTTAGGTAAAATAGTAGATTTTTGACCATATATCTGAAAGAATACATCATCTGTAACACTTAGAACCCTGCTTATAGCTTCTATAACTCCATCAGGGGCATTGCTCCCGCCCATAGCATCAATACTAATTAAGGTCTGATTAGACATATAAAACAGCTATAACTACTTCTTGCTTTTTTCTTTTATATTCGCTTTTGGTTGAGCAACTTCTTTTTCTTTTTTACCATCACTACCTTTGTTCTTGACCTTAGGGTTGACTAGTTGCTTCCCATTATAATAACCATCTTTTAAAGATAGATGATGAGGTAGTTTAGGTTCGCCTGTTACTGAGTCATAAGAGATAACAACTTTCTTTATCCCATCATGGGCTCTCCTCATATTTCTTTTTGACTTTGATATTTTACTTTTAGGTACAGCCATAACTATCCATCGTATTTACTTGTTGAATAAAGCTTATATAATAAAAATGTAATAAAAGCAAATAACGACAGCCGATGCCTTTAACATTTGAATAATTGCTTTATAACTTGTACCACGTGAGTGAAGCATTTAATCTATGCCAAAGCCACCATTTGTTTAATTTTTTGTATTGCCATTTCTTCAATCTGTCTAACCCGTTCGCTTGATATTTTATACTTTCTACTTAATACGTCTAAAGTTACGGGTATTTCAGATAAATTTCTTTGTTTGATTATATCCTGCTCTCTATCATTTAAAGTACTTATTGCATTTTTTAAAATACCTGACCTTAAAAATTTTTCTTGATTATCAGCAGTAAAATCTTCCTGGTTTTGTGAGTCATCAGAAATAATATCTATCAGCTCACCCCCTCTTTCATTACTTAGTTTTTGATTCAAAGATACCGAATAGTAACTGTTATTCAAAATACTATTTTCTTTTTCTATTTCTGAATCTATACCTTTAATCCCCTCTTTGAGATTTCCTATACTTGAAAACAGCTTTTTTTGTAAAATACTTGAACTTATCTTTACCATAGACCAAGATTTTATGATATAATCTTGGATACATGCTTTTATCCACCACATCGCATAAGTAGATAGCCTATTTCCCTTTTCCGGTTTAAACTTTTTCACAGCTTTCATAAGACCAATATTTCCCTCAGATATTATATCCATCAAAGGTAACCCATAGTTACGAAACTTCAATGCTATTTTAACCACAAGTCTTAAGTGAGAGGTAACCAGTTTATGTGCTGCTTTCACATCTGCCCCCCCTATCCATTCCCTTACAAGTTTTGACTCTTCCTCTTGTGAAAACATGGGAAACTTCTTTATCTGTTGCATATAACATGCTACTTCAGTTTCCGTAGAAATCGAAGGTAGTGCAATGCTAGTCATATTATCAACCTCATAACAACTTTACTGTCTTATACATCCCTATATAAGCTATATAAGAAAAGAAAAACGTATTTCAACTATTATCTTAAATTAAATTGGTATAATAATGCAAGTATTTTTCTAAATAAACTTTAGTGGCATTATCCAAAAAAGGAGACAAAGTAGTATATACACGCTCATGATATTTAATCAGCCATTTTTTTTCGGTAATGGTTAATAAATTCTCATCAACTAAATTAAATGGTATAGGAGCTAAAGTTAATGTTTCAAATTTTAAAAAGTTATCATTTTCCGGAGTTTCAAGTGTAAAAACTAAATTTTCTATTCTAATACCATATTTATTTGGTATGTAGTACCCTGGCTCTACAGATAAGACCATTTTAGATTTTAACCCACAATTATTTTTCTTGTTAATTGCTTGAGGGTCTTCATGCACGGATAAATAATGTCCTATACCATGACCTGTGCCATGTTGGTAGTCTAAGCCATATTGCCATAAAAACTGCCGTGCTATTGCATCTATTTGCTGTCCTGTCGTATCAACGGGAAATATCAGATTGCAAAGATTGATAAAACCCTTTAACACCAAAGTGTAATATAACTTTGCTGATTTAGGTGGATTGCCAAAATAGAATGTCCTTGAAACATCTGTCGTACCACAGTTATATTGACTACCACAGTCCAAAAGATAAAAATTATTCGGAGTAATGGTGCTGTTTGTACCTTCGTGCGGATTGTAATGTATGATTGCACTATTTTCAGCAAAGGCAGAAACAGTTTCAAAACTTTTTGTTTTGAATAATGATCGTTGTTTTTTCAACTCCAACAATTTTTGATCAACATCAATTTCTGTGATTTTATTGCTAGCAGTAACATTTTCTTCAAGCCAACTAAAGAGCGTTGTTAGAGCAACCCCATCCTGAATGGTAGCATATTGAAACCCTGATATTTCAATTTCATCTTTCCTAGCTTTTTGTAATATACAGGGGTCTTGCCTGAATAAAATATTCTTTTTTTGGAAATTTTGGATAAACCATATAGGGGTGTTAGAAGGGTCATATTCTATATACCTATCCTGCTTATTAATTTCCAGAATTCTTTCTCTTATTGCACTAAAAGGAAAAAGCTTTATATTGCTATAATTACACTTTAACTTTGTTAAGTCTGAGAAAATTTCTATTTCTCCCATATTATCAATCAAACAATAACACATTATTAAAGGTGAATATGGTAAGTCATTGCCTCTTATATTAAGCAACCAACAAATGCTTTCTGGCGAAGTAAGAAGTATATATTCTGTATCCAAATGTTCAATAACATGCTCTACTTTCAAAATTTCACTCTGAGAAGTATATTTAGTGTTTAACACAAATGCTGCTTTTGTTTTAAACTCCCTAGGTCTTTCCCAAAGCTCATCTACTAAATTGGTAGAAGTAGGAGTCAATTCAATATATCTCTTGTGATGCCTGAAATATCTACTAAATCGCACTAAATAACGTGAGGTGAAAATAGAAGGATCATAACCTATGAAAAATTTACTTTTAATATTTTTAAAAATATCGATATATATATCTTCACTATCTTGCATATTATAAATTTTAAAATCCGCATTGAGCAATTGTTTCTTTGCCTGAGTTATATACCTACCATCAGTAAAGAAATAATTTTGTATTTGTGTTATGAATGCTATCCCATTAGAACCTGTAAAACTTGTCAGCCACTTTAACCTTTGTAAACTTTCTGGAACAAACTTGTTTTGAAATTCATCGAAACTTGGCACTAAATAAGCATTAATACTATATTTCTTAAAATTATCTTTTAGTGAGGAAATTTTCTGCAAACTACACATAGGCACATTCCTGGATAATATTTATGTGTTAAAACTTAGGTTATACCATGTTATATCAATAACATTACTAATCATGCTAAGTCTACATGCCCCCAAGGTATACAAAATTTTTAATAAAGTCATTAGGACAAATTTGAAATTTTTTCTACAAAAGGCTTTTTACTCGTTACATCCAGGTGCTGAATTTACATATAATTGGCATATAGACTTGATTATTGAATATTTACAAGCTTTGGAAAAAGGTCAAATAAAAAAACTAATAGTTAATATTCCACCTCGGCACTTAAAGTCATTTTGTGTAAGTGTGGGATGGACAGCATGGTTACTTGGTAAAGACCCAACACGTAAGATTATTGTAGCAGGTCACAGCATGAGGTTAGCTGGAAAATTTTTCCAAGATAGTAGAATTATAATGAATACTGATTGGTACAAGCAGATTTTTCAAACTCGACTAGCATATAACCAAAATACTAAGGAAAAATTTTGTACAACAAAACATGGATTTAGAATGGCTTGCTCCATTGGAAGTAACATCACGGGAGAAGGAGGGGATTATTTGATTATTGATGACCCATTAACGCCAACACAAGCATTAAGCAGTAAAAAACGAGAACTTGTTCAATGAATGGTTCAGTAATACATTTTCAACACGGCTTAATGATAAAAGAACGGGGAAAATAATCATTGTGATGCAACGTCTTCATCCAAATAATTTGTCTGGGTATTTGTTCAAACGAGGTAATTGGGAGTTGCTAAAAATCCCTACAATTGCAGAAATCACACAAAAATTAGATTTTAATGACTTTCGTTATACTAGAAAGAAAACGAATTATTGTGTGAAGATAGGGAGGGTATAAAGGAAATTGAGAAAATTAAGAGAGAATTGGGTGCTTATGCGTTTTCTGCTCAATATCAGCAAAATCCGATTGATATTCAAGGTGGATTTATTAAGCATGAATGGATCAAGCGATATATAAAACAGCCAGATTTTACAGCAATGTATCAAAGCTGGGACACAGCGATAAAAACAGGGATTAAAAATGACTATAGTGTCTGTACTACATGGGGTATTACAGAAAATTCCTATTATCTATTAGAAGTGTTTAGAAGAAAATTGAGCTATCCTGATCTTAAGCAATTGATAATTGAAAAATATCAAAAATACGAAGTGGCAGGAATAATTATAGAAGATAAAGCAAGTGGGCAACAATTAATACAGGATATTAACAATAATCACAAAATTCCCATAATTAAATTTATGCCCCGAAAATCCAAATTCATCAGATGTTTATTGGCAACAACAATCATAGAAGCTGGAAAAATATATATTCCAAACCAGGTAGGTTGGCTTGTTGATTTTGAAACGGAGCTTTTTTCATTTCCGACTTCTGTACATGATGATCAGGTTGATTCAATGGTTCAATTTTTGACATGGCATCAAGAACAAAGAGGTACAGGCTTTAGAATCAGGGGGTTATAGGGGCATGATGGGGATGTTCATTAAATATAGAGAAATTAGTTAGTTTGTGATATTTTGCATGGTACTGTTAACATGTTAACAAAGTAAAATAAGAACCTTAATGGATGCAAGTACAAAAAATGATATTTATATCTGAGATTATTTTTTATATCTTATCCTCCCATGATTACTTTCTTTTCTCACTTTTTTCCACTCCCTTAAATGCAACTCGGGTTAAGTTAATGCTAGACTTAAAAGATATCGTGCATCTCTTATATCTTTCTTAACTTGCATTTTAAGATTTTCAATGCTACCCAAATTTCTTTCAGGTCTGATAAAATGCAAGAATTCCACTTCTATATCTCTTTTATAAATATCTTTTTCAAAATCAAAAATATGTATCTCCAACGAAAGTCGCTTTTTATCAGTAACAGTTGGTCTAATGCCAATATTAGCGACACCATAAAACTTTTGCTCTTCACCTAAAATTATAACTTGTACTAGATATACACCCTTTAGAGGGTAAATATACTGCTCATCTAATAAGATATTAGCAGTTTTAAAGCCTAGAGTTTCAGCCAGCTTTTTGCCATAAATTACATTACCACAAATTGCATATTTTCTGCCCAGTAGCTCATTGGTAGTTTCAATCATGCCCCTTGAAAGCAATTCTCTGATTTTTGATGATGACATTTCAATACCATTTTGTTTACATTCTTCTATGCCATAGTAGGAGAAACCATGTTCTTTACTGGCATTACTCAACACATTTATATTACCCAGCTTTTTATAACCGAAATGAAAGTTATGCCCAGTTACTACTGCTTTTACGCCAAATTTCTTGATTAAAATTTCTTCAACGAATTCATCACAGCTTAGCCTCATCAAATTTTCACTGAAATTCATAATAAACAGGTAGGAGATTGGAAAAGTCTTTAATATTTCTAGTTTTTGGCTATTGCTATATATAAGCTTTTTGCTATTTTTTGAATTGACTATACTATTTGGATGTGGATCAAAGGTTAAAACCGCTGGTATAAAGCCACTACGCTTACCAATATTAATACAGCTATTAATTACTTTCTGGTGTCCTAGATGAACACCATCAAAATTTCCCACTGCTAAAATCAGGTCTTTTGGAATGTCAAAAGAATCTATATTACCTTTACAAATTATCATTTTATAGCATAGAATAGTTAGATTGAGACATAAAAAAGCCCTTACAATTTGTCGTCATCACGAGGGAGCAACAGCGACCGTGGTGATCCAAAGATTGCCACACTCACTCTGTGAGTTCGCAATGACGAGATGGAAAAGGTGTATGTTTGCAATGATAGTGATAAAATGTTTCATTTTTACTTATATTATAATTCTAGCTCAAGTTTTTTGTTGAATGCTGTTTTTCCTATATGTTTTAGACAAACACCTGTTAATATCCTCCCTCTTGGCGTTCTGTTAATAAATCCGATTTGTAGCAGATACGGCTCAATGGTATCCTCAATTGTATCCTTTTCTTCAGAAAGTCCTGCTGCAATAGTGTCTATACCAACAGGTCCTCCATTGTAGTTGTTTATTATAAAGTTTATATATTTATAGTCCAAGTTATCCAGCCCTATTTGATCAATGTGTAGTTTTTCCAAAGAAGACCTGACCAATTCAATGCAAATAGAATTGCTGTTATTAAAATTCGCATAATCTCTAATTCTACGCAATAGCTTAACAGCAACCCTTGGCGTACCCCTTGAACATTTGGCAATTTCTGTAGCCACTTCTCCTGAGATATCTATATTGAAAATCTTACTTGCCCTTTTGACAACATCTTCAAGTTCTGTTTGAGTATAAAAGTCTAATTTAAACGTTATGCCAAATCTATCACGAAGTGGATTTGTGAGAAGTCCTAGCCTTGTTGTTGCCCCAACCAATGTAAACTTAGGCAAGTTGATTTTGACAGTACGAGCTGCAGGTCCATCACCGATAATCAAGTCAATACAGAAGTCCTCCATTGCAGTATATAAAACCTCTTCTACGGATGATGTCATCCTATGGATTTCATCAATAAACAATATATCATTTTCTTCTATATTCGTTAGAATTGCAGCTAACTCCCTTGTCTTACTCAACATTGGACCTGAGGTAACCTTAATGTTTGAATTAACTTCTTTTGCTATGATTTGAGCAAGTGTTGTTTTACCAAGTCCAGGAGGACCATGAAAGAGTACATGGTCTAGTGTATCGCTTCTATATTTCGTAGCTCCTATAAAAACAGTGAGATTTTCAACTATCTTTTTTTGTCCAATAAACTCATTTAATCGAGATGGACGAATGCTTAGCTCATTTACCTCATCTTTTATAGAGTTTTTTCTGATGATTTCACTGCCAGTTTCCATATACCTAATTTTGTAACTCTAATTTACCTTCATTCAAAGCATAAATTTTATTTGCCTTTTTTGAAATATTTATGTCATGAGTGACTGTTATTGTTGTTATCTTATGTTCTTTTGAAATGTTTTCCAATATCTCCGCCACATTTTTGGTATTTTCTGCATCTAAATTTCCAGTTGGCTCATCTGCTAAGATTAACTTTGGATTATTAATTAAACTCCTGGCTATTACCACCCTTTGCTGTTCACCTCCCGATAACTGAGAGGGATAACTATCATATCTATGGCTTATATTGAGCTTAGCAAATAATGCTTTAGCTTTTTGTACTGCTATCTTTTTTTTCACTCCTAATATGTCTTGTGCAAACAGAACATTTTCAAGTGCAGTAAAATCGGGTAGCAAGTTATAGGACTGAAATATAAAACCTATAAATTCTCTTCTGAAAAGGGTTTGCTCTTTTTCACTCATTTTACTACACTCTATTCCTTCGATGCTAATTGAACCATCACTAGGAACATCAAGCAAACCAATCATCTTTAACAGAGTGCTTTTTCCTGAACCAGAAGGACCAATTATTGAAATTGCTTCCCCCTTTGCTACTTCCAAATTAACATCCCTTAATACCTGTTGTTTCGCCTTGTTCAAATAATAGTGCTTACTGACGTTCTTTAAAGATACAAGATTCACAAATTTAGTTTGTTAGTTTCTTTTCATTAAACACGACGTGTTTACGTAAAACAGGATCGTATTTTTTAAAACTCAACTTTTCTTTCAATTGCTTGGGATTCCTTTTTTTAACAAAAAAATAACCACTACCCCCGCTACTTACAAGCTTTACTAGGAAATTATTCTTCTTAGCCATAGATTATAAATCTCTTTATTGTTTCTGTTATTATAACCAATGTTTTTTAATTCTCAACTTTTAACATTTCCCAGTATTTATTATATATCTCAATATTGTTTCCTATTTCCCCATGTATGATGCTATTTTTTATTGTTTCTGGTTTAGGAAATATAACTTCATTATTTTGAAGTATCGGTTTAACCAGCTTTTTAGCTTCATCATTGGGAATGCTCATGCCTAAAATTTCAATAACATCCTTTGCAACATCTGGTCTATGTATGAAATTAATAAATCTATAGGCATTTTCCTTATTTTTTGCATTTTTCAATATAGCAAACATATCCATCGAGAAAATAACACCTTCTTTAGGGTATACAAATTTTAGATTATCATCTTCTAC
>CAZJPD010000020.1:16670-17299 GCA_964547795.1 uncultured Candidatus Midichloriaceae bacterium
TATCACCACTTCGCAATTAAGAAAATTCACTTTAGTTGAGTCAGATGAAAGTAACCTAACGTTTGGAAGTATTGTACAAAGCTTTTTATATGCAGCTTTGATTTCAGTTTCATTTACTGAATTAACATCATACCCTAGTAGATTTAGACCAATGTGGAATACCTCCCTAACATCATCTAACAACAAAATCTTATTCTTATACTGTGCTTCAAATAGGTTATTCCAACTGTCCACCTTATCAGTTACGTATTTTGCGTTGTATGAAATACCAGTCAAATACACTGCATATGGTATACTAAATTTATTGTCAGGGTCAAAATGGAAGTTTAGAACATTTTTATTGATGAATTTAAAGTTTGGAATTTTAGATTTGTCCAGTTCTTCCAATAAATTACCCTTAGCCATTTTACTAACGAAATACGTAGATGGAGAAACAATATCGTAACTAGACTGCTGACCGAGCAATTTTATTTTAGCATACATGATTTCATTATTTTCATAAGATGAAAGTATGACATTGATGCCAGTTTCCTCTGTAAATTTTTTTATTACCTCATCAGGAATGCTATCATACCACGTGTAAATATACAGCTTACCTGTTAAAGCGTGAGCTGTAGAAATTTTAAACA
>CAZJPD010000021.1:0-1206 GCA_964547795.1 uncultured Candidatus Midichloriaceae bacterium
TTAAAGCAAATTCCCTTTGTGTACTTTCTTTACCACATATAAATTGTATATCATCAATCAGGAAGATATCTATTTCATTAATTTTATTTCTTAAGTCGAAGAGGGTATTATTTCTAACTGCATTAACGAAATTATACATAAATTTTTCTGCACTCAGATAGCCTGTTTTACAATTGTTTGGATTATTTTTTATAAACTCACTGGCTATTGACTGCAATAAATGAGTTTTGCCCATTCCAACGTGAGAATGTATATAAAATATGTTGTTATGGCTATAAGTAATACTTTGAAAGGCAATATCCTTACTTATTCTATATGCAACATTATTACCTTCGCCAATCACATAATTGTCAAAAGTAAATTTTGGGTTAAGTTTTGAGAAAATACTTTTTTCTACTTTCAACCCAGGATTTATAAGCCCATTATCACTCTCCTTATTTAATACAACCGAAAATTTTTTTATAGTTCCATCTATTTTGGAAATCTCATTTTTTATTACTAAAAAATAATTATTAAGTATCCACTCTCTAATAAAATTAGTTTTAACGGATATAACCAATTTATTGCCATCTAGTTGTGAGAACTTTGTATTATCTAGCCAAGTTTTAAACTGTTCAGCTTTGACAAAATTTTTCAAATTAAGCAGTATTTTACTCCACACCAATCGCCCATATCCCTGCCTATTATCTGGGGTTGAGGTAATTAAATTTGCTTGTTCCATATTTTCAAATTTATCCAAGGCTAGAAATTTTGACGGGGTTTTCAGTGATACTCCATCGTCAAAATCACATTACAAAACGAACTGTTTATAAGGCTATATTTGAACTAACTTTTTAAATTCGTAAAGCAAATTAATTACTTTTTTTTGAAATAAATCTGTTGACTAAAACTAAAATGCGGAAAACCATCATTACAAAATTTAGATAAAATATTATACCCTAGCTAAACTTAAAATTGCACAATTACTATAATCTTTAAATGCAATAGTATGATAATTATTCAATGGTATAATTGGGGGATTTTTTGAAATTTCTAGCATTATTAAAGACTTTGGATGTGTAAACTGGGTAATATAACTCAGCATATTTTGGATTATATCGCTATTGTAAGGAGGGTCTAAATATACGACATCAAATAATATTGGTGGGGATATTTGCAGTTTTATTACATCTGATTTCACCACTGTGTAAAGGTTATTATTTTCAA
>CAZJPD010000021.1:1216-17169 GCA_964547795.1 uncultured Candidatus Midichloriaceae bacterium
TCAATATCTGATAAATTATATTTTGTTAATACAACAGAATCTTTATTTTGATCCACAAAATAAACTGGAACAAACCCTCTTGATATTGCCTCAATACCTATTGCTCCAGTTCCACAGCAAAGATCTAAAAACGAGTAGTTTTGCACTTTCTGATCATTTTTTTCTAAATAATTAAATATAATATTGAACACAGCTTCTCGGACTTTAGAAGTTGTTGGCTTAACGTCAAGAGATATTCCTCTAAGTTTACTTACAATTTTTTTATTTTTGTATTTCCCTGCAATTATTCTCATTTTATACCAATCACTAAAAATAAATAGATATATAAGTTTAAATTTTGTTTTTTAACTTTAACAAAAACTTCTCTTCTAGTATATATCACTAAGATATAGGTATTTTAACTTTTTATTCCGTCATCACGAGATCGCAACAGCGATCGTGATGATCCAGAGATTGCCACACTCACTCTGTGAGTTTGCAATGACAGAGCAGGAGGGTGGGTTGCCATGCCTGTTGCACAGGCTCGCAATGACGAGGATATATGGATATAATAACGTCTCTACCTTAGTGGTTGATGCTACAATATCGAGATATTAAGGGGGTTTTTGTTAATTGGTAAAAAAGACAAGTTAATTCTTAGATGTTTATTTATTTTTAGTGGTTGGTATCATATTTGGTGTCAATCATTATTCCTACACATTTTTCTTTACCACATATCTATATCTCAAAGTCAAAATATATAGCACAGTACATTAAGATACAGATATTATCACAGACACCGATAGTGTCTAGAGAGTCAAGAAAAAAATCATGTAGAAATAAGATTGGGGTTAAAGGAAGTATTATACTTAAAAATAGCGAGAATAATGTGAACAATTTTGGAAGCACTAATAATAATCATATTATTTTTAGAATGTTTTTTTAGCGTATTTTCAACTATACTTTCTTTTTTTCTTCTGCAATTTCTATAAGTACAGCTCCATTTGTAACAGTTTCTCCTTGTTTTACATTGATTTTTGTAACAATACCTTCAGTTTGACTTAACAACGTATTCTCCATTTTCATAGTTTCTAAGATTATCAGTGGCTGGGCTTTTTTGATGCTTTCTCCAACACTGACCTTTATCTCTTTTATTAAACCTGTGATGCTCGCAATTAGATTGTTCTGGGTTTCATCTTTTCGAGGCTTTTTCATAAACTTATATAACTCAGCAGTTCTTGGAGAAAGTAAGAGAGTTTTGATCTTTGACCCCATAAAGGTAATATTGTAAATATCCCTTATTTTTTCTAACTGTAAGCTATACTGCTTTTCATTTATTATACATCGAAACAAACGTCTTCTAGGCTCCCAATCACTAACTATATAAAATCTTCTATTTTCAAATGTAATTTTATACCCAGCTTCAAATGTTCTTGCTATAACAGGGTAATTTACATCATCTAGCTTCACTACCCACCTAGTTCCAACTGCTCTTGTCATGCCTCTTTGTTGTCCAGTAACTTCAGCTATTCTTTTGATATTTTTAAGGAAAATAAATACTGTTGCACATAGAATCACAGAGCTTTTCTCATCATCTAACTCTGCTCCTGAAAATCCCCCTTTGTACTCTTCATCGATAAAATTTGTAGAAATGTCACCTTTGCAGAATTTCTCATTACTCAAAATTGCTTGTAAAAAACTGATGTTGTGAGATACACCCCTGATGATATATTCTCCCAAGGCATGCTTCATTAGCTCGATAGTTTGCGGTCTATCCTCTGAATGTGTGCATAGTTTGGCAATCATAGCATCATAAAACATACTGACTTCTCCACCTTCATATATTCCTGAATCTAAGCGGATATTTTCATTAATCTGTGGTTCTTTATACCCAATAATTCTACCAGTGGAAGGCAGAAACCCACAAGTAGGGTCTTCCGCATAAACCCTTGATTCCATTGCCCAACCATTGAAAGTTATGCCTTTCTGCTTAAATGGTAATTTATTCCCTTCAGCTATCCTGATCATTTGCTCAACTATATCAACCCCAGTAATCAGTTCTGTTACAGCATGCTCTACTTGCAATCTCGTGTTCATCTCCAGGAAGTAAAACTTCCCTTCCTGGTCAACGACATACTCTATTGTTCCTGCAGAAAAGTATTTGACCCTTTTAGCAAGAGCAACAGACTGTGCATACATTTTCTTTCTGATTTTAGGAGTAACAAATGGACTTGGTGCTTCTTCAATCACTTTTTGGTTATGTCTTTGTATGGAACATTCCCTCTCCCCTAAGCATACATAATTACCATACTTATCTGCTAATATTTGTATCTCAATGTGTCTTGGTTTAATAATAAGTTTTTCAATAAATGTTCTTGAATCTGAAAAACTATTTTTTGCTTCACTTTTAGTTGATCGGTAAGCTTGTTGCATTTCATCATCACTTTTTACCACCCTCATGCCTTTACCTCCTCCTCCTGCAGCTGCTTTTAGCATGATAGGATAACCAATGCTTTTTGCTATTTTAACAGCATGTTTATCACTCTTTATCACACCTATATAACCAGGAATGATATTGACACCTGCAGATTTTGCTATTTTCTTTGCTTCAATTTTATCACCCATTTTTTTTATCATATTTGCAGATGGTCCGATAAAATTTATTCCAGATTTAGTTAAAAGCTGTGCAAAATCATAATTCTCAGATAAAAAGCCATATCCAGGATGAACAGCATCTGCTCCCGATATTTTTATTGCGTTTAAGATGGATTTTACATTTAGATAACTTTGTGTAGCAGGAGACTCTCCAATATATACTGCCTCATCAGCATGTTTTATATGTAGTGCATTATTATCTGCATCTGAGTAAACAGCTACTGTCTTTATGCCTAACTTTTTTGCAGCTCTAACTATTCTACAAGCTATTTCACTGCGGTTAGCAATCAATATCTTTTTTATGTTATTCACAAAAACATCTATCCATATACCTAAGGGAGGGTATCATACTTAAAAGTGAAAATCAATTTTGAGACTACCTAAAAATGAAATTTTTCGGTATTTTGAAAAACGAAAACCCTATTTTATGGTTTCAAGGCATTGCCTCAAAAATACTTTAAACTTAGCTCTGCTGTTTCCAATATTCTGAATTCTTTGTTATTTGGAATGTTTAGTCTCTTCATCAGGTGATTTACGTTGTCCCAATTCTCTATCTAATAGCAGTAGACTAGAAGAATCAGCAAGTTTTAGGTTTTCTATTATCTCACTTACATTGGCTTCTTCCTCTACCTGCTCCATAATAAACCATTGTAGGAAGGTATGTGCTGCATAATCATTTTTTTCTATAGCAAGCCTTACTAAATCATTAATCTTTTTGGTTGTTTCTTTTTCCAGATTATAAACTTCTTCAAAAACACTCAAAGGTGATGCCCAAGCAGACTTATCTACAGCAATTGGTTTTAGAGATATATTTCCGCCACGATCTAAAATAAAATTGTAAATCTTCATGGCATGCATGGTTTCTTCCTGTGCCTGTATAAATAGCCAGCTAGCAAAGCCCTTGAAATTAATCTTCTGCATATATGCAGACATTCCAAGATATTGATAAGCTGATGTAAGCTCTTCGTTAATTTGATTGTTTAATGCTTCAAGCATTTTGTTGTTTGTCATCTTTAAGTTACCAATTCTTTTATTACTTATTCTTATTACCTGATACACATTTATAATTCACTTTTCTTTCTTTTTTTCCTTTCTATTCTTTTGATCAATTTGACCTTTCCTTTTTCCTTTTTTTTTGCCAAGACCTCATGGGTAAGATTAAACATCTCCTCTTCAACTTCAAATTTCTCATGAATACCAAGTTTCTCAAATATAGGAGCAATAGTTCCCAGTAAAACGTTGGTAGTCTCTTCTGCTACTTTCCTTTGCTTTTTTAGAGGCAACCCTTCTATAGTTTGCATGTTATGGTATCTATCCATATCTTTCATAAATAGTGTTTCATAATCGCCTGCTTTATGTAATTTCTCAATTGTCTGTTGAAGCGTAAGCTTTATCTTCTTTCCATTCTCATAACGTATATTTGTTAATCCATGTACCATTTGTGCTATACGAGAGTTAAACTCTTTTTCTATTAATTCAAAGTACAATCCTCACAATCTTCCACTGTATCGTGAAGTATACAAGCAATAATCACATCAGTTTTGAAGTAATATTTACTTACTATCTGTGCAACTGCCATAGGATGAGAATAAAAAGGTTCTGTACCTGTTTTTCTAAGCTGATTACCATGCCACCTTTTAGCAAAGACGATAGCTTTTTCTACCAACTTTATGTTGATTTTTTCATCTGCTTTCTGGTTTAAATTTTCAATCTCATTCAGCAAAGTTGTTGAGAACTCACACTTACCCTTAAAAGGCTCATACTCATCACTCAAGGAATAATCACAATCTCCCTTTTTAATAGCAGTATCTGGATAGGGAGACTTTTCTTCACATGGATAATCAAAATACAAACCCCTCTCTATCTCTAGCTTTCTGAAATAGTACAAAGCCCATAAATACCCAATGACAGCAGGAGTGAAAATAAACCACAAACCATAATAACAAAAATAGTGAGTTAATGGAATTAAGCTAAAAGATGTAATTGCTAAAGACAAGGCACTTGCAATTCCAAATGTGGTGGCTATAGAAGTAAAACGCTTACTAATAGAAAAATATTTATAAGATATTGAGTCCAAAGTACCACACGTTGAGATGGTAAGGGAAAAAATTATACACTGCAAACAAAATAAGGAAAACAAATTTGAAATATTATTGATCCAGTACGGTATAAACGGTAAAAGGATAACAAAGAATAAGGCTGTCACTATAGCTACTTTAACAGGATGGGTTTTTTTAACAAGATACACTACAGTTAATGCCCCTATCACTGCAAACATACCAACTTTCAAGTTTTGGTAGATCACTTCTTCAGTTGTCATATTAAAAAACTTTTTCATAAAATCGCCTAAGTATATATAGGTTATATAAAAGCAAATAGGAGAATGAAACTCAGTAAAAGCAAAGGCAAGAATAGTTTTTTTGTTCACCTTCTCATTATCAATACTTATGTTTTTTATTATACTCAGGTCTTGCTTGTTTTTTTCCATTCTTTTGGCAATCCTACGTTTATAGTCTATAAAGTCATGTGTTTCTCTTAGTTTTACTCTTGCCCCAAACCCAATTAATACAATACCAGCCCCAACACCAAAAGCCCATCTCCAATTCATTCCCATAGAAAGCACAAATGATGCAGTGGCTAGAGCTAAAAATCCCCCTGTTTGTGTAGCAACTCCTGTCATTCCAGTAGCTACACATTTATATGGCATTTTTATGATTTCTGATAAATAAAGTTGAGCCCCCATCACTTTACCCAAGGAAGAGAAGCATTGCAACACCCTAGCTACTATAACCATAATAGTTGCAGTTATTCCTATTTTTTCATACTCAGGTGTACTTACCATAATTAAACAAGCAATAGCCATAACAAAGGTAGTAATCATTATAGTAAATTTTCTACTTTTAGCATCCCCAATTTTACCTATTAAAAAATCTCCTACTGGTCTTAAAACATAAGTTAAACAAAAAGCAGTTGCACCTAGTAATTGTGCAACTGTTGGGTCAGTTTTTGGAAAAAAAAGCTCATTTAAAAGTACTGCCATGTGTGCATATAACCACAAGTCAAAATACTCAAGGAACGTACCGAAAGAAAGCAATCTTACAGCTTGCCTCTGCTCCCTCGTCAGCCCTGCATCAGCCATTCTCATCTAAAATAAATCTTTTTTTTATTTGATTATCGATTTTAGCTTCTTGCAAGTTTTTTCTTCTTTTTCTCATTTTATTCTCTTTCTTTTTTCCTCATAGATAGTCAGTTTGTTTTTACATAGAAGGTATTTAACTTCCAATAAATCATTGGTATATAAAACATAACTGATGAATAAACCTATAATACTGTCAACAAAATTTCAGAAATTATATTTATTGAATAAATATACTAATTATATTATCTCTATGAGTGAACTTACCATTATTTAGGTAGAATCTTGGTTATATATGACATCGCAATTATAGGTGCAGGTCCTACTGGTTTATTTGCAGTTTTTCAGGCAGGGATGTTAAGATTAAAAACTTGTGTCATTGATACATTGGAATTTATAGGCGGGCAATGTAGTGCTTTATATGCCCAAAAACATATTTATGATATACCAGGGTTTTGCACAATTACTGCTCAGGAATTAATAGAGAATCTGAAAAAGCAGGCTGATCCATTTAATCCAAAATATTTTTTAGATCAACAGTGTTTTGATATAAAAAAAGAAGCCGATACTTGGTTATTAAAATGTTCTAAAAACACAATTAAAGCAAAAACCATAATAATAGCAGCAGGAGGTGGCTCTTTTGATGTAAGGAAACCTTCTATAGAGGGTATTCAAGATTATGAGAATATTAGTGTTTTTTACCATGTAAGTGACAAAGATTTATTTAGAGATAAAGTCATAACAATAGCAGGTGGTGGTGATTCCGCTTTAGATTGGGCTGTTCTATTGGCAAGTGGTATTGCAAAAAAGGTTTATTTGGTGCATAGAAGAAATAATTTTAGGGCAGTACCCAAAACAGTTGAGAAAATTAATAAACTGTGCAATCTGAATAGAATTAAGCTTATCACCCCTTATCAATTAGATAGTTTAGAGGGAGATAATGGAAACCTTCGTGCAATAAGAGTGAAAGACTTAGATGGCAATATGCTGTTGTTTGAATCGGACTATCTGTTGCCATTTTTCGGAATGTCAATGGATATAGGCCCTATTAGTAACTGGGGATTGTCTATAAAAAACAAACACATAGAGGTAAACCATTCTACAATGCAAACTAATCTACCAGGTGTCTTTGCTATCGGTGATATATGTCATTATTTGGGTAAACTTAAGCTAATATTGACTGGTTTTGCTGAGGTGGCAAGAGCATGTCATAGTGTTTATGAAATCATAAATCCCAAACTGCCATTGCATTTTGAACACTCTACAACAAAGGGTTTGCCTGGGAGTGAGTAATATGCCTGAGATTATAGATGGAAAATCAATAGCTAAGGAAATACTAATTGGAGTTGAAACAAAGGTTAAAGAAATAAAACGCAATCTAAAAGTATATCCCAAAATTGCAACAGTATTAATAGGCAATGATCCTGCTAGTGAAATCTATGTAAAAGCTAAGCTTAAAGTTGCAAAACAAGTAGGTATAGATGCACAGTTATTAAGACTGAACCAAAATGCAAGCGATAAGGAACTATCTGACTTAATTACGTCCCTCAATGAAGATAAAAAAATCACTGGAATATTAGTTCAACTCCCTTTGCCCGATGTATTGGATAATGATATTATATTTAAACTTATAGATTACAAAAAGGATATAGATGGTTTTGGAATTTACAATACAGGTTTATTAAACCATTGGAACACCTCTATTTTACCATGCACCCCTCAAGGGATATTGTACATTTTAAAAAAGTATTTGGGAAATAACCTAGCTGGGAAAAAAGCTGTTATTATTGGACGATCTGCTATCGTAGGAAGACCTATGGCTTCTATCCTTATTAAGGAAAGTTGTACTGTTACAGTCACGCATTCGAAAACCCTGGATTTAAAACAGGAGTGTATAAAGGCTGATATTTTAATAGTGGCAACAGGTGTTCCTTTGTTGGTTAAGTCTGACTGGATTAAAGAAGGATGTTTTGTCGTTGATGTTGGAATTAACAGATTGGCAAACAAAGTAGTAGGGGATGTTGATTTTGAAAATGTTAAAAATAAAGCTTCATATATTACTCCTGTACCTGGGGGTATAGGTCCTTTAACTGTTGCCAACTTAATGTTAAATGCGTTAAAATTGTGCTACCTTCAACATGCTCTGGATTTTGATAATGTTACCGGTGAAACTGTTAAAGTGTTGTAGAAATTTTTGTGACTGCTTTTATAAATCTGCAAAAGATACTATAGAGCATGATGGAATTGAGCATGCAGGTTATTTAGCATTTCTGCTGATGTTAGCTATATTTCCCTTTTTATTCTTTCTTATGGCTATTGTTAGCTTGCTTGGACCTGCCAATTTGTTTGAATACATAGTTGATTTCATACTAAGTAATGCTATTGATACCCTAGTGTCAGTTTTAAAACCTAGGATAAAAGAAATTACTAATACTCCCCCTCACAGTCTATTAACCCTTGCAATTTTAAGTGCTATCTGGACTGCTTCTTCCATATTTGAAGCTATGCGTACTATTCTGAACAAAGCTAATAGAGTTATCAGCCCCCCATCTTATTTGTTCAGAAGGTTTATTAGTATCATAGAATTTATGGTTATCATCTTCATGACAATATTTGTCATGTTTATATTTGGAATACTTCCTTCTTTGTTATCTGACATTTCTACTTATTTTGATCTTCGAAACAATTACTACCTTACTTTTGAACGTGAAACTAAAATTTTTAGGAATATTATAGTCATTTCTTATGGGTGTTCCCTGATATTATTCTTGTATTACTTCCTTCCTAACAAAAAACAAAAATTTTTCCACACAATACCAGGAACAGTATGTGTCATCATTTTTTGGATAGCTTTCACCTATTTATTTAAATACTATTTAGCAACTTTCTCTCAACTAAATGTTATATATGGTAGCATTGTTGGGGTGATTGTCTCCTTATTGTATTTTTATTTTTGTAGCATAATCTTTATTTTTGGTGCTGAATTTAACTATAATTTTTGCTTTTATTACAGACGTAAAAAGCAGTGTAAATAACCTTTGCTATGATAATTAATTATATTATTTCTTGAACAATAGAATATAAAAAACGGCTTATGATAGCAAAACCCCAATATTTAAAAACAAAACAGGAAGTATGCTGATGTCAGACCTTTGTGACAACAAATTTGCAAATAAGGAGGAGGGGTATAAGGGACTATAAAAGATATTAAAAATGGAATAGCATCTTGTAGAGAGTTTTCAAATTTTTAAAAATTTTCAATATACTCAAGCAAGAACCCTATTACCCTTATTACAAATAAACCGCCTATTTTCACTTCGTTATTGTTTTCTACTCCCTAAGCGGTAGCCAACAAAAAAACACACAAGTGCAATTAAAGCACCAAACAGAACAGCAACAAGCATTATTTTTTATTTACGACCTCTTTAAATCCTGCACCCACAGAAAATCTTACCTGTCTTTTTGCTGGTACTTTTGCAGTAGTACCCCTAGGCGTTTTTACTTCTTTTGCTTTAGTTTGTTTTGCCTTAAATGTTCCAAAACCTACAAACCTTAGCTCATCATTATCTTTCATCGCTTGTACTATACATTTTAGTACAGCATCCAAACTTTTACTGGCTACAATTTTTGTGCAACACAGCTCTGTTGATAACTTTTCTACAAATCTGCTTTTGTTCATAATTCTCCTTTTTTAATGTTATTATTTGATTGTATGAATTAAATTACAACTATATTAGTCGCCGACTCTCTTCCCTTATCCTTTACAACCTCATATTCTACTTTTTGGTTATCGTTTAAATTATCAATGCCTGCAATTCTTAATGCTGACATATGAATGAACACGTCCTTCCCCCCACCATCAGGGCATATAAAGCCATATCCCTTTTCGGGACTAAACCATTTTACTGTACCAGTATGTTTCATTGTTTTTATTTCTCCTAGATTAATCATTAAAATTTATTACTAACACGATGAATCCACTCAATCATATACTTAAGTGAAGCACAAAGAAGCTAATAAGGTCAATGTATAACGCAAACAGGCTATATATTGCAAGCTTTAAATACAAAAAATTCATAAAAACATTTTATTAATGTGTTTTTATTACTTTTCAAATCTTCATGTCCTAACAAATAAGTGTGCATCCATAAAGTTCCATGATTATATAGCAGTGAGCTGAGTTAGCTTAGAGTGTCATTTATCTTATTTATGGCTTTATCAAGCTCAACCTTGTGGGTAGCTGCATATTCTATAGCCAATCTTTCAAGTGCATCATTATATATTATCTTTTCAGTATACGATCTTTCTGTCTTTTCAATATTGCTATGCAACTCTTTGATAACCTCTGCTATAGCTGTAACATCACCTGAGTTTATCTTACTCTCATACAGCTGAACTCGTTTATTCCACATCCCCTTATGTAATCTGATTTTCTTCCCTGAAAGAATTTTGAGTGCCTTATCCAAAAATTCGTTTGAACTAAGATGTCTTAACTCCCCTGCATCAGCTTTGGACTTGGGAAGTCTCAAAGTCATACCAACATTATCAAAAGTTATCACATATACCTGCACCTCTATCCCAACATATTTTTCTTTTTCCTCAGCAATAATTTTACCCATACCATGAGTAGGATAAACAACCAAATCACCAATTTTAAAACTACGTCGTTTAGGCATAGTCAACACTTTTCTTATTAGTATTATGATAACATTATTACAACCAGAAGTAAAATTTATAATGTTTTGATCAATGAAATTCAAAGAAAATTTGTTAGCAATTTAGCTCTCATTACCTATTTCTCACATACCGACTTTTTCATACTAGAATTTTGCCATCAAGCTTGCAGTTTCTAACATGCGACAAGAGAAAGCCCATTCATTGTCATACCATGCTACCACCCTACAAAATCTTTTGTTAATGACTTTTGTTTCAGTGATGTCAAAAATTGCACTAGCTATAGTATGATTGAAATCTATAGAAACAAGTGGCTCTTCCACAATTTCAACAATACCTTTATAATGTGTAGCTACTTCTTGCTTCATTATATTGTTGATTTCATCTGTTGATGTTTCTTTGCTTGAATAAAAACTCAAGTCTATCATTGAAACATTAGGGGTAGGTACTCTAATAGCAGCTCCATCAAGCTTGCCTTTCAGATTTGGCAAGACTAAGCCTATGGATTTTGTAGCACCAGTGGTTGTAGGAATCATTGAAACAGCTGCAGCTCTTGCTCTTCTTAAATCGTTATGCCCGCTATCTATGATTCTCTGATCATTGGTATATGAGTGAATAGTGGTCATAAATCCGCTTTCAATCCCAAAATTTTCGTCAAGGATTTTTGCTATAGGTGCTAGGCAATTTGTCGTACATGAACCCACTGAAATCACCTCATCATTACTCTCAAGGTTTTGATGATTTACTCCATATATGATCATTTTATCTGCATTTTTACAAGGAGCTGAAACAAGAACCTTTTTTGCCCCTTGTTTGATGTGCTGATAAGATGCTTCTCTATTGTTAAAGCTTCCAGTACATTCCAGGACTATATCAACTCCGTAATCGCTCCAGTTGATGTTGTTAATATCCCTCTGAGTGATCAATTTTACACGATTGCCCTTGACGGAAATTTCATCATTTTTTATCCAATCAATCCCACTAAAATAACCATGTACAGAATCATATTTTAGTAAATGAAGCTTGGCATCTATATTGGATTCACCTAAATTAATAGCTACTAAATTAAGATTTTTATATTCTTTCTCAAAAAATCGTCTAAAGACGTTTTTTCCAATCCTTCCAACCCCGTTGATAGCTATATTCGTTCTTATCATAAAAGCAGTATTTATTTTATGCTTGACAGCTTACATATTTCATGTTTGATGACATTAAATGCTAACTCTGGTTATGGCAAGTAAGCATTTGGGGATAGTAGATAATAATTATATTTTGAAAAAATAATTAGTTTATGATATTAAACATCAACTTACTATTAGAAACATAGGTATGTTTTATGACTGATACTATTAAAGACAGAGTATTGAAAATAATAGATAAACAATTAAATAAAGATATCTCTCAAATCAAATTAGATAGTAGATTTGCAGAGGATCTCGAAGTTGATAGTTTAGATAGGGTAGAATTAGTGATGGCTTTAGAAGAGGAATTCAAGTGTGAAATAGCTGATGAAGAAGCTGAAAAAATTAAAACTGTTCAGGATGCTATTAAATATATTGAAAGCCAATCTTTATAATAAATTTGCGGTTTAAGGTTATGAAGGGGGTTGTTGTAACAGGTATAGGGCTCGTTACTCCCTTAGGAGTCACCGTTGATGAAACTTGGAATAATATTGTTGCTTCAAAATCAGGAATAAAACAAATTCCTGATGATTTATTTTTTACAGAAGACTTAAGATGTAAGGTTGCAGGATTAGTTCCTTCTGGTGTGGAAGGTGGATTTGATGTTGAGAAATTTTTAGATATAAAGGAAGCAAGGAAAATGGATAAATTTATCCATTATGCCATTGCAGCTGCCAATGAAGCGATACACGATGCGGGATTGGAAAATTTGCCAGAAGCAATAAAAGACAGTATAGGGGTTTCGGTGGGGTCTGGCATCGGAGGTCTTTCCACCATTGCAAAAAATGCCAATATCTTGGAAAATAGTGGGGCTAGAAGAATTAGTCCATTTTTTATACCAGCAAGTTTGATTAACCTGGCATCTGGTCACATAGCGATAAGACATGGATATAAAGGACCTAATCATTCTGTTGTCACAGCTTGTTCTACAGGGGCACACGCTATTGGTGATGCAGCTAGAATCATAAAAGATGATGATGCTAAAATTATGGTGTGTGGTGGAGCAGAAGGAGCAATTTGTAGATTAGGTATTGCTGGCTTTGTTGCTGTTAGAGCATTATCTACAAATTTTAACGATAATCCTGAAGAATCATCCAGACCTTGGGATAAAGCAAGAGATGGTTTTGTTATGGGAGAAGGAGCCGGCGTGTTAGTGCTTGAGGACTACGACCATGCTAAATCGAGGGGAGCAAATATTTATGGCGAAATTATAGGATATGGTCTTTCTGGTGATGCATACCATATCACAGCTCCCGAACCCAACGGTGCTGGGGCAATTAAAGCCATGGAAATGGCATTACATAAGGCGAAAATTAACCTGGAAAAAATTGATTATATCAATGCTCATGGCACATCAACTCCACTTGGAGATGCGATAGAAATCAATGCAATAAAAAAGGTATTTCAAAAACACACTGAAGACTTGATTATATCGTCTACAAAATCTTCAATTGGACATTTGCTCGGAGCTGCTGGTAGTGTTGAAGTAGCAATATCGCTTTTAGCTATGAGAGACGGCATAGTGCCACCGACATTAAATTTGCATAATCCAGATGAGAATTGTGGTAGAATAAACCTCGTTCCACTTATTGCACAGGATAAAAAGATTGAATACATCATGTCCAATTCCTTCGGCTTTGGAGGAACTAACTCTTGCTTAATATTCAAGAAAGTGTAATACTAAATACTGGAAAAAGTCGACAAATAGGTTTTGTTTTTCAGCTGCAACATATAGCTTATTTTACTAAAGTTACAACATTATTAATAACGGCAGTGTTGAGAGATTCAATATGTTATAAACTTCCACAATTACTTAATTGAATATTGACAAGATATCAGATGTTCCTATACACCATGTGAATTATAAGTCTAGTATTTATCGTTATGGTGAAGAATTTAACAATTTGTGAATATATATGGATAGATGGCAATATACCTGTAAAGCAACTTCGCTCTAAATCCAAAGTAATGTATTTGCCAGATGACCCAGATATTAGTTCTTTTTCACATTGGAGCTTTGACGGTTCATCTACTATGCAGGCTACAGGAGAAGATTCTGACTGTATATTAAAGCCTGTAAATTTTACTAAGAATCCCCTTTGTCAGAAAGATGGTTATTTGGTATTATGCGAAGTTTTAAACCCAGATGGATCGTATCATCTATCAAATTCTCGCTCTAAATTAAGGAAAATTCTAGATTCAGGTGGGACAGAGCATTTTCCATGGTTAGGTTTTGAGCAGGAATATACAATGTTTAAGCACAATGTACCCCTTGGATGGCCAGAGCATGGTTATCCAGCTCCGCAGGGACCATATTATTGCGGAGTGGGTTCAGAACAGATTTTTGGCAGAGAACTTGCTATAGAGCATGCAAATTCTTGTATCGAAGCAAATCTAGTATTTTATGGTATGAATGCTGAGGTTATGCCAGGGCAGTGGGAATTTCAAACAGGCTATCGTGGATTTAGTGAAGAATCTATTGATGCACTTACCGTAGCTGATCATACATGGATAGCACGTTGGCTTTTACATCGTATTAGTGAAAAATACAATATTCATATTTCTTTAGATTCTAAGCCTGTAAAAGGTGATTGGAATGGAGCTGGTATGCATACTAATTTTTCAACTAATCGTATGCGTGATCCAAATACTGGTAGAAAAACAATAGATGAAGCTATAAAATATCTAAGCCACAAACATGCAGAACACATTGATGTATATGGATATAAACTAGAAGAGCGACTAACGGGTAGTCATGAAACTGCAAGTATCAATGAATTTTCATACGGAGTTGCAAATCGTAGTTGCTCGATAAAGATACCTTGCACTGTTGTATTGAAGGGATATGGCTATATCGAAGATAGACGCCCCGGTGCAAATGCAGATCCATATGTAGTGGCAACGCAGTTAATTTCAACTATTTGTAATATTTCTGTGTAGGTATCTTACTTAGTAATTAAATTTTTTTATTGATTTTTATTACAGATGCTTAGGTTTATTTAAAGATTCAAAAAAATGGCGAAGGAACTTCTATAGCAAGTATCATTTAGACCCCTAATATACCACCGTCGTATGTTGTAAGAAGCAATCAAATTTTTTGTTGGAGGACAATATAAAGGGAACAAGGTATAATGAGTAATGCTCCAATATAGGTAGTATAACCTGGTAGGTCATTAAATACTATATATCCTAATCCCAGTGAAAAGAGTAGTTCTAAATACCTGAATGGTGCTACACTTGATGCTTTTACTAAACGAAATGCTTTAAGAAGGCAATAAAGTATAGCATTACTACCAGCACCTAAAATCATTAAGTAAAATAAATCGGTAGCTTTTGGCATTTGCCACACCCGCCAGTTTATAACTACAGGAAATAGTCCCAGAATTGTTGTAACTAAGGATGAATAGAATAACATACTAAGCATACTCTCTTTGATAACATATTTTTTGTTAATTATATCGAGACTTGCAAATAATACTGTAGCCACTACAAACAAAAGCGAATCCGTATTAAAATTGAAGTTGCTTGGATTAAGTGTTATTATAATACCTATTAAGCTGATAATCGTAACCACCCATAATTTCAGAGAAACTTTTTCTCCTAGAAAAATGGGGGCTAGGATTAAAATGAATATAGGTATTGTAAAGCTTATAATAGTTGCTGTTGTTACTTGTGAGGTACTCAAACCCTTTATCCACAAGAATATAGCAATTGCCAAGAATAGTCCCCTGATAAAATGTAAATTTGGTCTTAAGGTTTTTATGGATTTTAACCCACCATAAAGTATAAACGGAACAAGACTAAGAGTTCCAAAAAGAAATCTAAAAAATGCCGTCTCTAATGGAGATATACTGGCACTGACATATTTGCCAATAATATCATTCATGCTGCTGATAAATAAGCTTAATATAAACCAACTTATTCCTATAAAATACTTCATACAAAATTTGCAATGATAACAAAGTGTCTCTACTTCTAAAGAATCTTTTGGTAAATTTCAATAATAAATGTTATAATTAAAATAATGAATAGGGTTATTTAAATTCTTTTTTATATATTTAGCAGATGAGTATACAAAGTATGTTAAATCAGCTGCCTCAGTACGCATCTGATGTTGCTGAGAACGTTAGAAAGATTTTCTTTCAAGAATCAAATACTTTAGCAAAATACCAAATATTTGGCATAGTTCTAACAGCAGGATATACACCTAAGCATGAATGTTTGTTAAATTATATTCGTCCAGAGGCGAAAAGATATTTGGATGATGACGAAATAAATGCCTGTAAAATTATGGCTAGTACAACGTCTATGACTAATGCATATTATAA